>NZ_JBSFJV010000311.1:0-1000 GCF_053598235.1 Kitasatospora sp. NPDC001159 | reverse complement strand
GGGCGGTGACAAGTGGACCTGGCGCCTGGGCTCGCTGGCGCTGACGGTGTTCTACGCGGTGATCTCCGTCGGCGTGGCGCTTCGGCACCATCAACCACCTGTTCTGCCAGCACCTGCCCGGCTACACCGGATCCGACGTCACCCGCCGCGGCCCCGACACCGAAAAAGACGCCTGCTACAGCGTCCCCCAGCTCCAAGACCTCCTTGATGAGTGGCTGGTGCACTACCACCACCGCCCCCACGAAGGCCTGCGCCACCCGATGATGCCCCGCAAAGCCCTCACACCGAACCAGATGTGGGCCGCGCTCGTCGCCGTCGCCGGACACGTCCCCGTCCCGCTCACCGGCCGCGACTACCTCGAACTGCTGCCCGTGCGCTGGCAGGCCATCACTCCCGCCGGCATCCGCATCCACCACCGCACCTACGACGCGGACCTCCTCGCCCCCTACCGCGGCCAGGCCTCCCCCGTCGCCGGCCGCGGCGGGAAATGGGAGATCCACTACAACCCCCACGACGTGCGCCAGATCTGGGTCCGCCTCACCGACGGCCACCTCACCGAGATCCCGTGGATCCACCGCGACCACGTCCACCAGCCGTTCAACGACCACACCTGGCAGCACATCCGCACCCACGCCCAGCACAGCAACCACGACGACAGCCAGCAGCATGAAGCCGGCCTGGCCAACGCCCTCGACCAGCTCATGCGCCGCGTCCACAGCGGCCACGCCACCACCACCGAACAAGCCCTCCTCGCCCGCGCCACCACGCTGCCCATCCCTGCCGCCCGGCATCCGCAACACGACACCGGCCCCACCACCGACGAGTCGGCGCAGCACGACGAGGACGACAGCATCGACGACCTCGATGACCTCCCCGACGACGCCCATCCCGCCGCGGCCACCGGTTTCGGGCTCTACGACGCATACGAGGAAGCCGACAAGTGGTGACCCCCCGCCCCCGCCCCCCACCCCCCCCCGGCGAGCGCGAGCCCGACCCCCAC
>NZ_JBSFJV010000310.1:0-1002 GCF_053598235.1 Kitasatospora sp. NPDC001159 | reverse complement strand
TGGTCATACTGGCGACGGCGCAGCCAGACCCGCGCCCGCCGCAGCCACTACAAACGCCGAGGCCACACCCCATAACTGCGGTTGCAGTACTAGGGCTGATGAGCTATGAAGTCTGCGATTCTCGACGCTTCTCGCATATGCATGCTTGCATGCACGTAATTTCATGTCAACACATGCTTTCTCGGAGTCATGGAACTACACTCTGGCAGCATGACGACGAACGGGCCGCAGACGGCCGAGGACCTGTTGAACGCCGTAGGCCCGGCGTTTTCGAAGCTGCGCCGCACCTCGCTGCTGGAGGTCGCGAACCCCATCTCGGCCAAGGATCTGAGCCGGACCCTGATCCTGAACATCGTCCAGGAGCACACCCGCGACTCCGCGGCCGAAATCACCGTAGGCGCGGTCGCCGAACTGCTCGGCGTGGACCCATCAGTGGCCAGCCGGATGGTCAGCGACAACATCAAGGCCGGCTACCTGGTCCGGGCTGCCTCCCAACAGGACGGCCGTCGCACGGTTCTGCAGCTCAGCCCGGAGGGCACCGAGCTCATGAGTCGCCTCAGGCGCCACCAGCGTGAGGCATTCGACTACATCACCGCCGACTGGGCCGACAAGGACCGCCTCGAATTCGCCCGCCTCATGCTCAAGTACGTCGACTCGCTGGCCCGGCTCCGGGACCGCGACCCGGCCGGGTGACGCCAAGCGCCCTTGAATCGGCGGAGAGGGGCGACAACCTGCATGCCGAACGATCGCCAGCCGTCAGATACCTCGCTGCGGATGGGCCGGGTCGACCGCCGGGCGCGCGGGCAGCAGCGCCCGACGGTCGATCCTGATCGAGGAGGTGGCGCGCCATGCGGGCCACGCGGACATTTCTCCTCGAGTAGATCGACCGCGCGATCGGTCGATACAGTATGGCGGGATGGCGGTGTGCAGGCTCTGGCCTCTCGTGGCCCCAGCGGGGCGCGGTGCCGTCTGTCGTCGCGCTGCCTGGAGAAACTCGCTGCG
>NZ_JBSFJV010000309.1:0-1008 GCF_053598235.1 Kitasatospora sp. NPDC001159 | reverse complement strand
GGGCGAGAGGAGACCATGCGGTGTCACTGGACAGCTTCGCCTCCCGCGGCACGGTCTCGGCCGCTGGCTCCTCCTGGTCGGCTTTCCGCCTCGACGCGCTGGACGGCGCCGCCCGGCTTCCGTACAGCCTGAAGGTGCTGCTGGAGAACCTGCTGCGCAACGAGGACGGCCGCACCGTCACCGCCGAGCAGATCACGGCGCTGGCCGGGTGGGACCCGGTGGCCGAGCCCAGTGCGGAGATCCAGTTCACCCCGGCCCGAGTGCTGATGCAGGACTTCACCGGCGTGCCGTGCATCGTCGACCTGGTGGCGATGCGCGAGGCGATGGCGGTCCTCGGCGGCGATGCGGCGCTGATCGATCCGCTGCGCCCGGTGGAGCTGGTGATCGACCATTCCGTCATCGCCGACCACTTCGGCACCCCGCGCGCCTTCGACCGCAACGTGGAGCTGGAGTTCCGTCGCAACCGGGAGCGGTACCAGTTCCTGCGCTGGGGACAGCACGCCTTCCGCAACCTGCGGGTGGTGCCGCCCGGCACGGGCATCTGCCACCAGGTCAACCTCGAGTACCTGTCCCGGGTGGTGTTCGACGAGGACGGCACGGCGTTCCCGGACACCCTGGTCGGCACCGACTCGCACACCCCTATGGTCAACGGCCTGGGCGTGCTCGGCTGGGGCGTGGGCGGCATCGAGGCCGAGGCGGCCATGCTGGGCCGACCCGTCAGCATGCTGATCCCCCGGGTGATCGGCGTGAAGCTCACCGGTGGACTCCCGGACGGCAGCACGGCCACCGACCTGGTGCTCACCATCGCCGAACGGCTGCGTGAGCACGGCGTGGTGGGCAGCTTCGTCGAGTTCTACGGGCCCGGCGTGGCGAGCGTGCCGCTGGCCAACCGGGCCACCATCGGCAACATGAGCCCGGAGTACGGCGCCACCTGCGCGATCTTCCCGATCGACGCCGAGACGTTGTCCTACCTGCGGCTCACCGGCCGCAGCGCCGAGCGGATCGCGC
>NZ_JBSFJV010000308.1:0-1027 GCF_053598235.1 Kitasatospora sp. NPDC001159 | reverse complement strand
TCATCGCGACGCCGACGTCGGCCTGGGCGAGCGCGGGGGCGTCGTTGGTGCCGTCGCCGGTCATCGCGACCAGCTTGCCGCCCTCCTGCTCCTTCCTGATCAGGGCCATCTTGTCCTCGGGCGTGGCCTCCGCGAGGAAGTCGTCCACGCCGGCCTCCTCCGCGATCGCCTTGGCGGTCAGCGGGTTGTCGCCCGTGATCATGATGGTCCTGATGCCCATCCGGCGCAGCTCGTCGAAGCGCTCCCGCATGCCCTCCTTGACCACGTCCTTGAGGTGGATGACACCAAGAACCTTGGCCGGAGCCGAGCCGATCTTCGTCGCCACCACCAACGGCGTACCGCCCGCGGCCGAGATCCCGTCGACCAGGGTCGAGACCTCGCCGCCGACCGAACCGCCGTTCTCGGTAACCCAGTTGGTCACGGCGCCGGCGGCGCCCTTGCGGACCTGGTGGACACCGTCGGACTCGTCCAGGTCCACACCCGACATGCGGGTCTGGGCGGTGAACGGGACCCAGGTGGCGTGGGTCAGCTCGCCCTGGGCACGGGCCCGCAGACCGTACTCGGTCTTGGCCAGGACCACGATCGAGCGGCCCTCGGGGGTCTCGTCCGCCAGCGAGGAGAGCTGGGCGGCGCTGGCCAGTTCGTCGGTGCCCACGCCCGGGGCGGGCAGGAACTCGGCGGCCTGGCGGTTGCCCAGGGTGATGGTGCCGGTCTTGTCGAGCAGCAGGGTGTTGACGTCGCCCGCGGCCTCGACGGCGCGCCCCGACATCGCCAGCACGTTGCGCTGGACCAGGCGGTCCATACCGGCGATGCCGATCGCGGACAGCAGCGCGCCGATGGTGGTCGGGATGAGCGCCACGATCAGGGCGACCAGGACGATCATCGACTGCGGGGCGCCCGCGAAGGTGGCCATCGGCTGCAGGGTCACCACGGCGACCAGGAAGACGATGGTCAGCGAGGCCAGCAGGATGTTGAGCGCGATCTCGTTCGGCGTCTTCTGCCGGGCGGCGCCCTCGACCAGGGCGAT
>NZ_JBSFJV010000307.1:0-1030 GCF_053598235.1 Kitasatospora sp. NPDC001159 | reverse complement strand
GGTTACATTCCGAACCCGGAAGCTAAGCCTCACAGCGCCGATGGTACTGCAGGGGGGACCCTGTGGGAGAGTAGGACGCCGCCGAACAATTCTTCCAAGAAGACCCCCTCCCATTCGGGAGGGGGTCTTTTTGCGTTACCCTCTGCGAATGCAGAACCTGACCCTGACCTGGCAGTCCGCCGGGAGTGCCGCCGTCGGCCTCTACGGAGGCGCGTACGTCGCCGCGCGGGTCCGGAAGCCGGGGGTCTCGGCGCTGCTGCGGGAGGCCGGCACGCTGTTGGCGCTGTTCGCGCTCTGGCAGCTGGTGGGGCACCTGTCGGTGATGAGCACCGACCACGCGCTGGACCGGGCGAGTTGGGTCCACCGCACCGAGCAGGCGATCGGATTGCCGGACGAGGCGTCCTGGCAGGCGGCGATCACGCCGTACCCGGTGTTGGTGAGGCTGGCCAATTATTACTACGCGGTCATGCACTTCGCCGTGATGCTGGGCGTGCTGCTCTGGGTGTTCGTACGGTACCGGGAGCGCTACGCGTGGGTGCGCAACACGGTGGTGATCACGACCGCGGTCTGTCTGCTGGTGCAGTTCATCCCGGTTGCCCCGCCGCGGATGCTGCCGCAGAGCGGCTTCGTCGACGTGGCCGCCGAGTACGGGCAGTCGGTGTACGGGGGCACGGTCGGCGGGATGGTGGTCGCCGACCAGCTGTCGGCGATGCCCTCGGTGCACGTCGCCTGGTGCGTGCTGGCGGCGGTCGCGGTGGTGCGGGTGTCGCGGAGCCCGTTCCGCTGGGTCATGGTGCTGCACCCGGTGCTGACGGTTGCGGTGGTCGTGGTGACGGCCAACCACTTCTGGGCGGACGGCATCGTCGCCGTCGCGATCCTGCTCTTCGCCTACACCGTCCTGGCGTTGGTGGCACGCCGACGGGGTCGGGTCTCCGTACTCGGGCCCTCTCAGGCTAACCCGACAAAGCGGGATGTCTCACCCAAGGCTGACAGAGAGGGCGGCCGCACGCGCTGGGTCGTCGAGCGGACG
>NZ_JBSFJV010000306.1:0-1038 GCF_053598235.1 Kitasatospora sp. NPDC001159 | reverse complement strand
CCGGAGGGTCAGGGTGTCGGCGGTGGCGTGACCTGGCAGACGACGAGCTCCAGGCGCGGGACGACGTAGTAGGCGAGCAGACCGCCGGCGACGTCGAGGTAGCGCAGGCTCGCCGCTGCCCTGGTAGGAGGTGCCGTCCAGGTAGAGCGCTTCGGCGGCGCGGACGAGTTCGGCGGCCCGCTGCTCGACGGCGGCGAGGAAGTTGGCCGGGGCTCCGGCGGTGACGTGCTGCTCGCTGGGGAGGTACTCCCAGCTCCAGGTCACGCGTTCACCGCCGCGTAGGCGGCGCGGTAGAGCTCGGCGACGGTGGTGGCGTGCTCCCGGCACTCCTGGACGGTGCCGGCGTGGTTCGCGAGGTAGTTCGCCCGGTGGTAGGCCTGGGCGGTGGCCGGGTGCCGCTCGATCTCCACCACAGCGGCCCAGTGCGCGACGAAGGCCCGGATCGGCTGGACGCTGCCGGTCGTGATGGCCTCGGCCATGGCCCTCGTCTGCCCGTCGATCATCTCGGGAAGGCGGTCCGCGGCGACGACGGCCAGGGCGGCCTTGAGCGCGGCCGGGCTCTGCTCGGGCCGGGGGATCAGCTCGACTCCGTCGTGCACGGGTTGACTCATGACGGCACTCCTCTCCTACGCGGCCGAGACTACTCGCCCCCGGCAGGCCGGACAGCCCTCACGGGCCAGAGAGGGCCCGACGGCGCCGGTTACTCGGGTTGGTTGGTCACCGGTCGCCGCCGACGGCGCGCACCCGGACGAAGGCCTCGGCAGCCGGGGGCCACTGCTGCCCGCCGATCGGCGCGGCCAGGCGGTTGAGAGCGCTACGGCAGCCGGTCGCGCAGCTCGCCAATGCCACCAGCGTGCTGGCGCTGCTGGTCCACCTGCGCCGCACCGCGCCACGGATGGTGGTCGGGGTGGCCCCGCCTCCGCCATGGGCGCCGGTCGGCTTCCAGGTACCGGCGCACGCGGCCCCGCTGCTGCGCCGCAAAGGCGGCCGCGCGAGCCCTTTCCAGCTCGGTATTGGCCTTTCCCGTGGCCGCGCCGC
>NZ_JBSFJV010000305.1:0-1042 GCF_053598235.1 Kitasatospora sp. NPDC001159 | reverse complement strand
AGCTTGGCGTTTAACCTCGCAGGTCACCCGACCTGCTGATCTGCGGTTCTTCCCGCGACAGCGGAGGCGGCCGTTCTCCACGCTTCGAGATGTCGAGTCACGAAGCACGAGAGAACGGCCGCTGCCTATGAGTCTCCCAGTCGATGCGTCCGAAAGCGCGGCATTGGACGTCTTGTCCCGCTTTCGGGTCGAGTTCTACGACTGCCTTTACGCCCGCCAGGACGCGCTCTTCGAGCTCACCGATGCGGTGCTGTGTACGGACGGGCCGGTGAAGACGCTGGTCGAACTGTCGCTGGCCCTCGAGCACCGGCGCGGGCACGGAGCCCTGTACGCCGCGCTGGACCGGGGCTGGTGCGAGCCCGCCCGCCTGCGCCGTACCCTGGCCGGCCTGCCGCTGCCCCGCGCGGCCGACGGGCGGGTCGTACTGGCCGTCGACGTGAGCAACTGGCTCCGGCCCGACGCCCCCACCAGCGACGACCGGCTGTTCTGCCACGTCTACGGGCGCGGGGACCGCAGCAAGGACCAGTTCGTTCCCGGCTGGCCGTACTCCTTCGTCGCGGCCCTGGAGACCGGCCGGACCTCCTGGACCGCGCTGCTGGACGCCGTGCGCCTCGGACAGGCGGACGACGCGACCGCCGTCACCGCCGACCAACTCCGCGACGTGGTAACCAGGTTGATACAGGCCGGGCAATGGCACGATGGCGACCCTGAGATCTGGGTCGTCATGGACTCCGGCTACGACGTCGCCTACCTCTCCCATGTGCTGGCGGACCTGCCGGTCGTGCTGGTCGGGAGACTGCGCTCGGACCGCGTGATGCTCCGCGATGCCGGGCCTGCCCGCTCCGGCCCGAAGGGCGGCCGGCCTCGCAAGCACGGCGGCGTCCTGTCCTTCGCCCGGCCCGACAGCTGGCACGAACCCGAGGTCACCACGGTCACCGACACCACCCGCTACGGCAAGGCCGAGGCGATGGCCTGGGACCGGATGCACCCCCGGCTCACCCACCGCGGCCCCTGGCTGGACCTGGCCGAGGATGAACTGCCG
>NZ_JBSFJV010000304.1:0-1051 GCF_053598235.1 Kitasatospora sp. NPDC001159 | reverse complement strand
CGTCGGCTACGAAATGGCCCTGCTCGTCGACCGAGCCGGCGCCGTCCTCACCCCCGCACTTCGCGCGGAACTCCAGGGCAGTCTCCTGCACTGACGGTTCGTCGGATACCGTCCAGGTATTCGAAGTACCTCCGCGTCCTTCCCGGGCCCGCTTCGGCGGGCTCGGGTTCGGACGTTGTACGGCCTTCGCACCACCGGCTCCGGACTCGTACCGAAGCTCGCACCGCACCGCCGCACCCTGTGAGGAGAGGAACCGTGACACCGCCCGACGACCGCAGCGGCCAGTACGGCGTTCCGTACCCTGGCACAGGCCATGACGCCTTCGGAGCACCCGGCGTCGGCCACGGTCAGCAGTACGGCCGGCACCAGTACGGGCAGCCCCAGCAGCACCCGTACCCCCGGCCCGAGGAGCAGTACGGCCAGTACGGCCAGTACGGCCAGCACTCCCGGCAGCAGCCCGACTTCGGTGCCCCGCCGCCCGGCTACCCGGCGCAGGCACCCTCCCCGCCGCCCGGCTACCAGCCGGCCGAGGAGCCCGGGCACGTCGAGGAGTTCGAGGACGAACCCGACTCCGGCCCGCTGATCCGGCCGTTCGCGATGACCGGCGGTCGCACCCGGCCGCGCTACGAACTCGCGCTGGAGGCCCTGGTCTCCGCCGACGTCGATCCGCAGCGCCTGGCCACCCTGCTCCCCGAGCACCAGCGGATCTGCACGCTCTGCACCGAGGTCAAATCCGTCGCGGAGGTGTCAGCGCTACTCTCCCTTCCCCTGGGAGTGGCCCGCATCCTCGTGGCCGACCTGGCCGAGGCCGGCCTGGTCGCCATCCACCAGCCCGCTTCCGGCGGCGAATCCGGAAACCAGCCCGACGTCACGCTGCTCGAAAGGGTCCTCAGTGGACTTCGCAAGCTCTAACGCGGCCGCCCCCACCCGCGCCACCACCTCCGCGAAGATCGTCATCGCGGGCGGCTTCGGTGTCGGCAAGACCACGCTCGTCGGCGCCGTCTCCGAGATCAACCCCCTGCGCACCGAAGCCGTCATGACCTCGGCCTCC
>NZ_JBSFJV010000303.1:0-1070 GCF_053598235.1 Kitasatospora sp. NPDC001159 | reverse complement strand
CACGTCACCTCGATGGCGGCGGTCGGCATGCCCAACGGCGACATGCACCTGGAGACCCTGAACGGCGGCGTCGTGTACGACAACGTCCGCTTCGCCAACGGCACGTGGCAGGGCGCCCAGATCTCCGACGGGGGTGGCTACGTCGGTGCCATCTCCCTCGCGGCCCTGCCCAATGGCGACATGCACCTGGTGACCCTGGCCGGTGGCAACGTCTTCGACAACGTCCGCTACGCCAACGGCTCCTGGCAGGGCGCCCAGGTCGCCGACGGCGGCGGCTCGGTCAACGGGATCTCCGCCACGGGCATGCCCAACGGCGACATGCACCTGGAGACCCTCGCCAAGTAACGGTTACTGCGATCCGGAACTCGACCGCCCGGCCCCGCTCCAAGGGGCCGGGCGGTCGCCCTCACCGGCACCACTGCCCTGACCGGTAACACGCTACGGGTCCCGCCCGTCGCCCCACCGGCCCACGGCACCCAATCCGGCCGCTCCCAGCAGGGCAGTCCTCCCCGTCAGCGCCGGCCCCGACCCGTCCAGAGCCGGTCCACCACGCACGCAGCGCACCTTCCGCCACCACTTCCCAGGAGCCCACCATGCCCGCACGCACTCTCAAGGCCTCCGTTCTGCGCCGGACGTCCGCCGCCGCAGTGCTGATGGCACTTTCCGTGCCGCTGCTCGCCCCGACGGAGGCCTCGGCCGCCTCGGTCGCCACCTGGGACAAGGTCGCGGCGTGCGAGAGCAGCGGCAACTGGAGCATCAACACGAACAACGGCTACTACGGCGGCCTCCAGATCAGCCTCGACAACTGGCGCCACTACGGCGGTCTCAACTACGCTCCCCGCCCGGACCTGGCCACCAAGCAGCAGCAGATCCTCATCGCCGAGAAGATCCTCGCCGACCAGGGCGCCGGCGCCTGGTCGTGCGCGCCGGGCACCGGCCTCGCCACCGACCACACCAACCCGTATCCCGCTCCCACCCCGGCTCCGGCCTCGCCTAACCACGTGTACGACAACATCCGCTTCGCGAACGGGACGTGGCAGGGCGCACAGCTGGCGGACGGCGGCGCCGAC
>NZ_JBSFJV010000302.1:0-1087 GCF_053598235.1 Kitasatospora sp. NPDC001159 | reverse complement strand
ACCAAGGTGCTGTCCGACCGGATCGTGGTGAAGATCGCCTCGGAGCCCGGCAAGTCGTTCATCGACCGGATGATCGCCCTGGTCGAGGGCGCCGCTCGGCAGAAGACGCCGAACGAGATCGCGCTGAACATCCTGCTGGCGTCGCTGACCATCGTCTTCCTGGTCGCGGTCGTGACCCTGCAGCCGATGGCGACGTTCGCGGGCGCCCCGCAGTCGATGGTCGTGCTGGTCGCCCTGATCGTGGCGCTCATCCCGACCACCATCGGCGCGCTGCTGTCCGCGATCGGCATCGCGGGCATGGACCGGCTGGTGCAGCGCAACGTGCTGGCGATGTCGGGGCGTGCCGTCGAGGCCGCCGGCGACGTCAACACCCTGCTGCTCGACAAGACCGGCACCATCACCCTGGGCAACCGCCAGGCCGCCGAGTTCCTGCCCGCCGAAGGTGTCGAGATCGGCGAGCTGGCGGACGCCGCGCAGCTGTCCTCGCTCGCCGACGAGACGCCGGAGGGCCGCTCGATCGTGGTCCTGGCCAAGACCGAGTACGGTCTGCGGGCCCGCGCACAGGGCGAGCTTGCCCACGCGACCTGGGTCCCGTTCACGGCCCAGACCCGCATGTCGGGCGTGGACGTGGACGGCGTGCAGGTCCGCAAGGGCGCGGCCGGCTCGGTCGCCAACTGGGTGACCGACAACGGCGGTTCGGTCGGGCCGGACGTGGCACAGCTGGTGGACGGCATCTCCGCCGCCGGCGGTACGCCGCTGGTGGTGGCCGCGAAGAACGGCGACGAGGCTCCTCGCGTCCTCGGGGTGATCTACCTGAAGGACGTGGTGAAGGAGGGCATGCGGGAGCGGTTCGACGAGCTGCGCCGGATGGGCATCAAGACCATCATGATCACGGGCGACAACCCGCTGACCGCCAGGGCGATCGCGGAGGAGGCTGGCGTGGACGACTTCCTCGCCGAGGCCACGCCCGAGGACAAGATGGCCCTGATCAAGAAGGAGCAGGAGGGCGGCAAGCTGGTCGCGATGACCGGCGACGGCACCAACGACGCCCCCGCGCTCGCCCAGGCCGACGTCGGCGTCGCGATGA
>NZ_JBSFJV010000301.1:0-1095 GCF_053598235.1 Kitasatospora sp. NPDC001159 | reverse complement strand
GTTGCCGACGCCCAGGACGGCCGGATCGCTGTCAGCTGCCGCCGGCGGGCGCCTGCGGCGGGACGGCCGGGGTTCGCGGCGGAACGGTCGGCGTCCGAGCCGCAGCGGCGGCACCGTCGGCGAGGCGCGCCGTGGAGGCCTCGAAGAAGCGCAGCAGCTCCACCGGGAACGGCAGCACCAGCGTCGAGTTCTTCTCGGCCGCCACCTCGACCACCGTCTGCAGCATGCGCAGCTGCATCGCCGCCGGGGTCTCGGCCATCATCCCCGCCGCCTCGGCGAGCTTGGCGGCCGCCTGGAACTCACCGTCGGCGGTGATGATCCGGGCCCGGCGCTCGCGGTCGGCCTCGGCCTGACGGGCCATCGAGCGTTTCATCGAGTCGGGCAGGCTGACATCCTTGATCTCCACCCGGTCGATGTGCACTCCCCAGCCCGCCGCCGGGCTCTCCAGCATGACCTCCAGCCCCTGGTGCAGGTGCTCCCGGCCGGACAGCAGGTCGTCCAGCTCGCTCTTGCCGATGATCGAACGCAGCGAGGTCTGGGCGACCTGCAGCATGGCGAAGCTGTAGTTCTGCACGTCCACGGTGGCCCTGATCGGCTCGACCACGCGGAAGTACAGCACCGCGTCGACGCTCACCGAGACGTTGTCCTTGGTGATGCCCTCCTGGGCGGGCACCGGCATGGTGACGACCTGGACGTTCACCTTGCGCATCCGGTCGAGCAGCGGCACCAGCAGGGTCAGTCCCGGCTCGCGGACCGACCCGCGCACCCGGCCCAGCCGGAACACCACACCGCGTTCGTACTGCTGCACCACCCGCACGCCGGTCATCAGCCAGAGCAGGACGACCACGACGACGATCACGAGTACTGCCACGCTGTTCTACCTTCTCCCCGTCGCGGCGCAGCCGGGCCGGGTCCGGGGTGGCCCTGTCGCCGGATGCTCGCCGCGCGCAGCACAGTATGCGCCCGGCCGGCCCGCACGGTAAGGCGTGTGCGGTCCGGGTCCGCACCGCCGCCACCCACCACGACCACTGGTGGACCGACCGAGGCGAGGGCTGGGACCTCCTCCAGGAGCTCTACGCCCTCAGCCGC
The DNA here is from genome assembly GCF_053598235.1 of Kitasatospora sp. NPDC001159. Lineage (NCBI taxonomy): Bacteria > Bacillati > Actinomycetota > Actinomycetes > Kitasatosporales > Streptomycetaceae > Kitasatospora > Kitasatospora sp. NPDC001159. The sequence continues at coordinate 6 of NZ_JBSFJV010000301.1, read as the reverse complement.
GTCAGC
>NZ_JBSFJV010000300.1:0-1103 GCF_053598235.1 Kitasatospora sp. NPDC001159 | reverse complement strand
CTAGGGCGCGTATCGGCTTGTGATCAATCTGCGGGATTCGCCCTCGTGACAGGGTCTAATCCGGTAGATCGTCTTGCATGACGCGAGTGCAACTGACGGACGCGGAGTGGGAGTTCATCGAGCCGTACCTGCCGATCGGCGAGTACGGCCCGTACCCCGAGCGGCTGAGGCAGCAGTTCGAGGGCGTGATCTGGCGGTTCAAGACGGGCGGGCAGTGGCGGGAGATGCCGCAGGAGTTCGGTGCCTGGTCGACCGTCTCCAACCGCTTCCGGCAGTGGAGGGACGCCGGCGTCTTCGAAGCCCTGCTGGAGGGCCTGATCGCCGAAGCCGCGAAGCGGGGGGAGGTGGACTTGTCGCTGGTCAGCGTGGACTCCACCACCGTCCGGGCCCACCACGACGCCGCCGGGATGCACCTCGACACCGACACGCTCGCCGCACTGGAGAAGGCCTCGGCCGAGACGGAGCAAGCCCGGCAAAAGGGGGCGACCCGGAAGAACAAGACGGGCATGGCGCCCCAGACGACCCGAAACGGGAGGAGCGGCGACGTATCCGACGCCGACGCAAGCTCCGCTTGAAAGCCGCCCTGCTCGGGCGCTCCAGGGGCGGGCAGACCAGCAAGATCCACGTCGCCGGCGACCGCAAATGCCGCCCACTGGCGTTCGTTCTGACCGAGGGCCAGGCTGCCGACAGCCCGCAGTTCATCCCCGTGCTGAAGAAGGTCCGGGTCCGTGTGCCTGTCGGCCGTCCCCGCACCCGGCCCGACGCGGTCGCCGGGGACAAGGCGTACTCGTCCCGCGGCAACCGCGCCCACCTGCGAAATCGTCGCATCAAGGCGGTCATCCCGGAGAAGAAGGACCAGGCTGCCAACCGGAAGAAGAAGGGCCGCAAGGGCGGTCGGCCCGTCAGCCACGACGCCGAGCTCTACAAAGAACGGAACACCGTCGAACGCCTGATCAACAAGCTGAAAGCCTGGCGAGGCATAGCCACCCGGTACGACAAGACCCCCGCGAGTTACCTCGCCGGCCTCCACCTACGCGGCGCGATGATCTGGATCAAGGACCTCACCCGGAGTGCCACTTGATCACAACCAAATACGCACCCTA
>NZ_JBSFJV010000299.1:0-1105 GCF_053598235.1 Kitasatospora sp. NPDC001159 | reverse complement strand
GGTGACTGCCGGAGGGGAACCGGGGCCCCGCGGCGTCGCGCCGGAGGCGACGGGGGAAGGCATGGGGCCGACCACACGAGAGGACCCCGCCATGCCCCCCAGCACGGTCGAGCACCGCATCCCCCGGCCGGACGGACCGCCCGCGGACCGGGGCGCGCGATGACGCGGACGGTGACCGGGCGCACCGACCACGTCGTGGTCGTCGGTGCCGGACTCGCCGGGCTCTCCGCCGCCCTGCACCTGCTGGGCGCGGGACGCCGGGTGACCGTCGTGGAACGCGACCCGCTCCCCGGCGGCCGGGCCGGACGGCGCGAACTCGGCGGCTACCGCCTCGACACCGGCCCGACCGTGCTGACCATGCCCGACCTGGCCGACGAGGCCTTCGCGGCCGTCGGCGAACGGCTGCGCGACCACGTCGAACTGCTGCCCCTGCACCCCGCCTACCGCGCCTGCTTCGCCGACGGCACCGCCCTGGACGTCCACACCGACGCCGACGCGATGGAGACGGAGGTCGAACGGTTCGCCGGCGCCCGGGAGGCGGCCGGGTACCGGCGGCTGCGCGACTGGCTCGGGCGGCTGTACGCCGTGCAGATGCGCCGGTTCATCGACGCCAACTTCGACTCGCCGCTCGGCCTGCTCACCCCCGACCTGGCCCGGCTCGCCGCCCTCGGCGGCTTCGGCCGCCTCGACACCCGCATCGGACGCTTCCTGACCGACGAACGGCTCAAGCGGGTCTTCTCCTTCCAGGCCCTGTACGCCGGTGTGGCGCCGTCCCGCGCGCTGGCCGCGTACGCCGTCATCGCCTACATGGACACCGTCGCCGGCGTCTACTTCCCGCGCGGCGGCGTGCACGCCCTGCCCCGCGCCATGGCCGCGGCGGCCGCCGGTGCCGGGGCCGACCTGCGCCTCGGACGGGCCGTCACCCGTCTGGAGCGCTCCGGCAACCGCGTCACGCAGGTCCGGCAGGCGCGCCGGGTTCGAGGCGAAGGTCCACGCCTGCATCTCCCCGTCGTCGTCCAACTCCGCGGCCACGGCGGCCATCCGCTCCACGACGTCCGCTACGAGGCCCTTGGAGTAGAGGAAGGACATGGATCCGGAAGCGTCC
>NZ_JBSFJV010000298.1:0-1119 GCF_053598235.1 Kitasatospora sp. NPDC001159 | reverse complement strand
GCTTACTCATGTTGCTCTTGGTTCCCACCTGGCACTGCTTCCTCTGGGCTCACACGTCCCAGTGTCCAGGTGTCCAACCACGGGGTGGAACTTCATCGACACCCACCCCCAGCGCGATGGACGACGCCGTGCGTCCGTCCACCCCGGCAGTACGTGCACCCTTGTTTCCCCGCACCCGATCCCAGGCCACCAGAAGGAAGCCCGGGTCGGCAACGAGATTGAACAGGTCGTCGAACCTGCGATGAGGATCATCACGAGCCCAACGGTGCAGCTTGGTCTGGATATCCAGTACCCGCAGCTCAGCCCCGAACAAGGCTGACTCCAGATCGTCGGTGTTCACCGGCGATGACCTCCTGACCTTCCAGTACTTCAGTCACCGACTTGCTGGCCCCCTTGGCCCTGCGACCGGCTTTCCCGGCCTCCATGACGGGTCGTTACTCCCGCGACTACTACGGGGCCTCCGCCCCACCCACGGCCATCAGTCGGCAACGGACCTGCCCACCACCGCACTGGCTGTGCAGCGGCTCGGGCGGCCGCGGATGGTTCCCACGTTCACCACTCGATCGATTGGTCAGGGAGGTGCCCAGCTCTACTCCGGCAGCATCGCCACGTCTACGCCGCAGGCTTTCAACGTGGCCTCCTCACCGGAAGAGGAACCCGGCTTCGGAGTTGACCGTCCGTCCGAAGACGGCCGCGTCACGCACTGCACACCGGCCCGTATCCACCAGGTTTGAGCCGGCCACATGCTTACGGAGCTTCAACCACTGGTTCGCTCTCGCTACACCTTCTGACCTCGCTAGACGGACCCGCACCGTCCGGTAGTCCCGGCACGTCCCGCCGTTGTCCGGGGCTGCTTGCCGCCCTCCCCGGCGTTCCCCGGATCAGGCTGCCCCCCCTGCTTCACCAGACCGCTGCGACGGCCCGGCGGAGAAGGTCTTTCACCTCCACTCGATCGTGTGGTACTTCGTGGCGCACTCCTCTGACAGGTGACCTTGACCGTCTGCCAAGTGATCTTGACTGCTGCTCTCAGAAGCCGTTATCAATCCGGGCGTGATCGTGTGATTCCCGCTGGTCAGGCATGACGCGGAGGGGTGTGCGGGCAGTATTGGCGCGTCGTGT
>NZ_JBSFJV010000297.1:0-1127 GCF_053598235.1 Kitasatospora sp. NPDC001159 | reverse complement strand
ATCTCCGAGGAGCACGAGATGCTCCGCGAGGCGGTGCGTTCGCTGGCCGAGGCGAAGATCGCGCCGTTCGCGGCGGAGGTGGACGAGCAGGGGCGGTTCCCGCAGGAGGCGCTGGACGCGCTGCGGGGCAATGACCTGCACGCGGTGCACGTGCCGGAGGAGTACGGCGGTGCGGGGGCGGACGCGCTGGCGACGGTGATCGTGATCGAGGAGGTCGCGCGGGTGTGCGGCTCGTCGTCGCTGATCCCGGCGGTGAACAAGCTGGGCTCGCTGCCGGTGCAGCTGTCGGGCTCGGAGGAGCTGAAGGCGAAGTACCTGGGGGCGCTGGCGCGGGGCGAGGGGATGTTCTCGTACTGCCTGTCGGAGCCGGAGGCGGGTTCGGACGCGGCGGGGATGAAGACCCGGGCGGTGCGCGACGGTGACTTCTGGGTGCTCAACGGTGTGAAGCGGTGGATCACCAACGCGGGTGTGTCGGAGTTCTACACCGTGATGGCGGTGACCGACCCGGAGAAGCGGTCGAAGGGCATCTCGGCGTTCGTGGTGGAGAAGGGCGACGAGGGCGTGTCGTTCGGTGCGCCGGAGAAGAAGCTCGGGATCAAGGGTTCGCCGACGCGTGAGGTGTACTTCGACAACGTGCGGATCCCGGCGGACCGGATGATCGGTGCGGAGGGCACCGGTTTCCAGACCGCGATGAAGACGCTGGACCACACGCGGGTGACGATCGCGGCGCAGGCGGTGGGCATCGCGCAGGGTGCGCTGGACTACGCGAAGAACTACGTCAAGGAGCGCAAGCAGTTCGGCAGGGCGATCGCGGAGTTCCAGGGTGTCCAGTTCATGCTGGCGGACATGGCGATGAAGCTGGAGGCCGCGCGGCAGATGACGTACGTGGCGGCGGCGAAGTCGCAGCGCGGGGACGCGGACCTGACGTTCTTCGGTGCGGCGGCGAAGTGCTTCGCCTCGGACGTGGCGATGGAGGTGACCACGGACGCGGTGCAGCTGCTGGGTGGCTACGGCTACACCCGGGACTACCCGGTGGAGCGGATGATGCGCGACGCGAAGATCACCCAGATCTACGAGGGCACCAACCAGGTCCAGCGCATCGTGATGGCCCGCAACCTGCCGTAACG
>NZ_JBSFJV010000296.1:0-1130 GCF_053598235.1 Kitasatospora sp. NPDC001159 | reverse complement strand
GGCGACGGCATGCTGTTCACCGGCCGACTCTCCACCACCACCCACCCCTGGCTCGCCGACCACACCATCGCCGGCACCGTCCTCCTCCCCGGCACGGCGTTCGTCGAGCTGGCCGTCCACGTCGGCTATCAGGTCGGCTGCGGACGCCTCGACGAGCTCACCCTCCGCGCCCCGTTCGCGCTCCCCGAGGGCGAGGCCGCCCGCCTCCAGGCGTGGGTCGGCGGCGCGGACGAGGCCGGGCACCGGCCGATCGCCGTCTACTCCCGCCCGGAGGACCACACCGCCGCCGACGAGGTGTGGACCTGCCACGCCACGGGCCGGCTGGTCCCCGAGACCACTGCGGCGCCGGCCCCGGAGGCCGCCTGGCCGCCGCCGGGCGCCGTCGCCGTGCCGCTGGACGGGCTGTACGAGGACCTGGAGGCGCGCGGCTACGACTACGGCCCGCTGTTCCAGGGGCTGACGGCCGTGTGGCGGCGCGGCGAGGATCTGTTCGCCGAGGCCTCCTGGCCCGGCGGGGCCGAGGAGGCCGAGGAGTTCGCGCTGCACCCGGCGCTGCTGGACGCCGCCCTGCACGCCCTCGGCACGGCCGACGAGACGCGCTCCCTGCGCCTGCCGTTCGCATGGTCGGGCGTCGCCCTGCACGCCACCGGCGCCACCGAGCTGCGCATCCGCCTCACCCCGACCGGTACGGACGAGGTCGCGCTGCTCGCCACTGACACGGCCGGCGCGCCGGTGGTGTCCGTCGACGCGCTCACGCTGCGCGCGGTCTCGCCCCAGCAGCTGGCCGCGCCCGCCCTCCCGGCGGACCGCCTGCTGTACGCAGTCGAGTGGCAGTCCGTCGCCTCCGACTCGGTGGAGGGCGGGAGTTGGGCTGTCCTCGGCGTGGACGCGTACGGCGACCTGGCTTCCCTGGCCGCCTCCGACGAGGTGCCCGGCACGGTGTTCGCGGCCATCCCGTCCGCGCTGCTCGACGGCGGCGCCCCTGCGGCGTCCGCCCACGCGGTCACCCGCTGGGCGGTGGAGCTCTGCCGCACCTGGTTGGCGGAGGAACGTTTCGCCGGTTCGCGGCTGGTTCTGGTCACGCGCAACGCCGTGCCCGTCCACGAGCACGAGCCCGTCGATCCGGCGCA
>NZ_JBSFJV010000295.1:0-1135 GCF_053598235.1 Kitasatospora sp. NPDC001159 | reverse complement strand
TTCGAGAACCCGACCGGTTTCACCAACTGGCTGGAGATCTTCCTGCTGCTGGTGATCCCGTTCGCGCTGCCGCGCACCTTCGGCAAGATGGTCGGGGACAACCGCCAGGGCTACGCGATCGTCGCCGTTATGGCGATCTTCTGGGTCGCCTCGGTGGCTCTGCTGACCTTCGCCGAGTCGCAGCACCACGGTGCCGCGCTGCAGGCGGCGGGCGCGGCGATGGAGGGCAAGGAGCAGCGCTTCGGCGTCGCCGCCAGTTCGCTGTTCGCCGCCTCGACCACGCTGACGTCGACGGGTGCGGTGGACTCCTTCCACGACTCGTTCACGCCGTTCGGCGGTGGCATCGCGATCTTCAACATGATGCTGGGTGAGATCGCGCCCGGCGGTACCGGCTCCGGTCTGTACGGCATGCTGATCCTGGCGATCGTGGCGGTGTTCGTCGCCGGTCTGATGGTCGGCCGCACCCCGGAGTACCTGGGCAAGAAGCTCGGCGGCCGCGAGATGAAGTTCGCTTCCCTCTACATCCTGACCACCCCCGCGTTGGTGCTGGTCGGCACCGGTGTGGCGATGGCCCTGCCAGGCGAGCGGGCCGGGATGCTCAACTCGGGCGCCCACGGCTTCTCCGAGGTGCTGTACGCCTTCACCTCCGCGAGCAACAACAACGGCTCGGCGTTCGCCGGCATCACCGTCAACACCGACTGGTACGACACGACGCTGGGCCTGTGCATGGTGCTCGGCCGATTCCTGCCCATGGTGTTCGTCCTGGCGCTGGCGGGCTCACTGGCCCAGCAGCAGCCGGTGCCGGCCACTCCGGGCACCCTGCCCACCCACAAGCCGCTGTTCGTCGGGCTGCTGTCCGGTGTCGTTCTAATCGTCGTCGGCCTCACCTACTTCCCGGCCCTGGCCCTCGGGCCGCTCGCAGAAGGTCTCCACTGATGTCCACCACCCACAACCCCGCACCGGTCGACCACAGCACGACCCCGCACCGAGTCCAGAGCGGCCTGCTCGACCCGAAGCTGATCGTCACCTCGCTTCCCGATGCGGTGAAGAAGCTCGACCCCCGGGTGATGGTCAAGAACCCGGTGATGTTCGTGGTCGAGGTGGGCTCGGTGGTCACCACGATCTCCGCGATCGC
>NZ_JBSFJV010000294.1:0-1141 GCF_053598235.1 Kitasatospora sp. NPDC001159 | reverse complement strand
GCCTCGGCCGGCCATGTTGGTGGCGACGGTGACGGCGCCCTTGCGGCCGGCCTGCGCGACGATCTGCGCCTCGCGCTCGTGGTGCTTGGCGTTCATCCCGACGACGTCGGCGTCCCCTGGGCCATCGGCTCACCCGAAGGCGGCCACGACACCGTCCACCCCGCCCTCGGAACCCTCGACGACTTCGACCACTTCGTCACCGAAGCCACCCGCCACGGCCTCGAAATCGCCCTCGACTTCGCCCTCCAGTGCTCCCCCGACCACCCCTGGGTCCACAAACACCCCGACTGGTTCCACCACCGCCCCGACGGCACCATCGCCCACGCCGAGAACCCGCCCAAGAAATACCAGGACATCTACCCCGTCGCCTTCGACACCGACCCCGACGGACTCGTCACCGAAACCGTCCGCATCCTGCGCCACTGGATGGACCACGGCGTACGCATCTTCCGCGTCGACAACCCCCACACCAAACCCGTCGCCTTCTGGGAACGCGTCATCGCCACCGTCAACCGCACCGACCCCGACGTGATCTTCCTGGCCGAGGCCTTCACCCGCCCCGCGATGATGCACACCCTCGCCCAGATCGGCTTCCAGCAGTCCTACACCTACTTCACCTGGCGCAACACCAAACAGGAACTCACCCAGTACCTCACCGAACTCACCGGGGACGCCGCCTCCTACATGCGGCCCAACTTCTTCACCAACACCCCCGACATCCTCCACTCCTACCTCCAGCACGGCGGCCGCCCCGCCTTCGAGGTCCGCGCCGTCCTCGCCGCCACCCTCTCCCCCGCCTGGGGCATCTACAGCGGCTACGAACTCTGCGAGAACACCCCCCTCCACCCCGGCAGCGAGGAATACCTCGACAGCGAGAAATACCAGCTCAAACCCCGCGACTGGGCCACCGCCGAACGTGAGGGCACCACCATCGCCCCCCTCATCACCCGCCTCAACACCATCCGGCGCGCGAGCCCGGCCCTGCGCCAGCTGCGCGATCTGCACTTCCACACCACGGACAAGGAAGAGGTGATCGCCTACTCCAAGCGGCAGGGATCGAACACGGTTCTGGTGGTCGTGAACCTCGACCCCCGCCACACCCAGGAGGCCACGGTCTCGTTGGACATGCCGCAACTCGGCC
>NZ_JBSFJV010000293.1:0-1159 GCF_053598235.1 Kitasatospora sp. NPDC001159 | reverse complement strand
AGCTCTTCCTCATCAAGCGTCCCCTCCCCCAGCGCCACCCGCCCGCGAAGGAGTCCGCCATGTCGCTGCTGCCCGGGCCAGCGAGGTCAGGAACAGCAGTATCGTCCGGTAGACCGCGTGCCCGGACAGGGCGTGACCGACCTCGTGCCCGACGACCGCCCGCATCTCCTCCTCGTCGAGGAGTTCGACCAATCCCGTGGTGACCACGACGATCGGCTCGTCCATGCCGATGCACATCGCGTTCGGAACCGGGTCCTGCTTGACGTACATCGCCGGCACCTTCTCCAGGTCCAGGATGTAGCAGGCGTCCCGCAGCATGACGTTCAGATGGGCGAACTGCCGGTCCGAGACACGCACCGAGTCGGACAGGAACAGCAGCCGCAGGCTCCGCTCGGGCAGCAGGCCGCTCAGCGCCTTGAAGACCGTGTCGAAGCCGCTCAGCCTGCGCAGCGCCACCAGCGCGCTGCGGTCGGCCGGATGTTCGTAGGCACGCGAGGAGATCCCGGGGAAGCGCCTGCGCTGCCTGCCGGGCACCTTCTCGTGCCCGTTGTCGTGGCCGTCGGACATCTCATCCCCCATGTACGTCTGTATGACCTGCGTGTGTGCCGGGCCTTTGCGAACCCTTGTGCGGCCCTTTGCGCCCCCGGAGCCGGGACCAGCCTAGGCGGAGATACCGTGGACGGGCAGTACGTCGAAGGAGTCCACGCCATGCAGCACATCCCCCACGCCGACTGGCTCGCCGGGGCCGCGACCGCCGCAGAGCAGCAGGGGCCGGGGAATCTGCTCCGGATCGTCCTGATCGTGATGGTGGTGGGCTGCGTGCTGACCGGGTGGTTCCTGCTGCGGGGGTACAGGCAGAAGGACGACTGAGGAGATCCGGAGGTTCCCCGGGGGCCCGCCCCGGCCCGGCGCCGCCCGGCTCCGTCGGCGGAGTCGGCGTGATCGTCCGCGGGACGCCCGCATACGATGAGCGGACGTCTTGTCCCGCCCACACCGGATAGGTCCTGCAGACAATGAGCCTTCCTCTCAGCGCCGCCCAGTTCGCCACCCTCGCAGCCGAGGGCGGCGAGGGCCACGGCGGCAACCACAACAGCCTCAGCCCCTACGTCACCGGCTTCGGTGCGCTCATCATCCTGCTGCTCCTGCTGTGGATCACGAC
>NZ_JBSFJV010000292.1:0-1209 GCF_053598235.1 Kitasatospora sp. NPDC001159 | reverse complement strand
TACTCGTGTGCGGAACCGTACAGGTGAGCGGCACAACGACACGCTGAGGCAGCGAAGTTGAAGCCAGTGCGGGACTCGCGGTAGAACTGCGACACAGGACCTTCTGGCGATCGAGTTGCGTTGACACCTCTCGAGCTACCAGGAGGTCCTCCTTCTATGCCTTCGCCCCACAATGATCACCCGATCCAGCGGTCCGCATGGCTAGTGATCAGGCTCTCATCGGCGATCACCCGCGGGTCGGGGCCGAGGAGGGCTGTGATGCTGCGAGGGATCGCCAGCGCGCGCAGTGGGTCGAAGCTGCGGGGCAGCCACTCCCATTCCTGGCAGTCCCTGAAAAACGTCCGCAGCGCGGTGATCTGCCCGGCCTTGGTCGCCGCTTCGAGCGGCTTGCCGAGGCGGTCTCCCAGGCCAGCCGTTCGCTGAACGTAGTCACCGACCCTCATCCGGTCCACGGCCGCGATCCAGGTCGCGCAGGTCTGCCTCGTCCAGTATGTCGGGTCAGCAGCGTCGGGCTGTTCCGCGGCTATCCCCCGGCCCACCCTGAGGAGGGCGGAGCGCATGGCGCCGCGGACGCCCGGGGTGAGAGTAGAGGTGGCGTACCAGCGATCGACCCATTGTTCCCACGTCTTCGCGCCGCCGGTCGCCCGTGCCGACTGGCGGCCGGTGATGGGCTGCGGAGGATCACAGAATCCGAGTTCGGCAACCGCCCGCTGTGTGGCGTGCAGGGTGTAGCGCTGTGAGCCGGCCAGCATCTTCTCGCGCCGGACCCGGTCGAACAGCGAGGTGTCGAGACGCTCCAGATGCGGGCTCCGATTGAGGAGAAGCAGCTGGCAGACGACCATCGGCAGCAGCGTGTCGTCGTCCCGCCCCAGTTGATAGCCCCAGGACGCGAGGACTGCGCGGATGCGGGCGATCTCGCTGGTCACCAGGCCGCGTCCGAAGACCCGCCAGGACAGGGTGAGTCTCTGGAAGCTGCCGAGTCGGTGGAATTCGTTGAAGGAGCCCAGCAGGTATGCGTGCGCGGCGAGATAGGGGCGGACCTCGTCGTTGACCCAGCCCGGGGGCTGTTCACTAGGGATCCACGGCAGCTTCGTGAGCCGCGGTACCAGTCCGTGCCCCTCTCTGTCAGCCTTGGGTGAGACATCCCGCTTTGTCGGGTTAGCCTGAGAGGGCCCGAGTAGGAGTTCCACCCCTGATGACCAGCACCAA
>NZ_JBSFJV010000291.1:0-1213 GCF_053598235.1 Kitasatospora sp. NPDC001159 | reverse complement strand
CTAGGAGCGTGTCTCAGTAACAGGCAACCCACCTGCGTCTCGTGATCATTCGTGCGGGATGATCCCGGTGTGCATGGCGAGGATGGGCTGTTCGAGATCGAGCCGGTCGAGGTGGAGCGGACGCCGGGTCGTGCGGCAGCGGTAGACAAGACGTTCCGGGTGTTCGACCCGCATCAGGTCCTGCTGCTGCCGCCATCGCTGGACGACTGGTTGCCCGAGGGCCACCTCGCCCGGTTCGTCGCGGACCTGGTCGACGAGGTACTCGACCTGTCCTCGATCCTGGCCGACTACACCGAGAAGCGGGGCTACCCGCCCTACGACCCCAGGCTGATGGTGCGCCTGCTGATCTACGGCTACACCACCGGCGTCCGCTCCTCCCGAGCGATCGAGCGCAAGTGTGCCGACGATGTCGCGTTCCGGTTCCTGGCCGCCGACCAGGCCCCGGACTTCCGCTCGATCGCCCGGTTCCGCCGCCGCCACCTCGACGCCTTGGCCGACCTGTTCACCCAGTCGCTGCACCTGGCGACCAAGCTCGGCATGGTCAAGATGGGCCGCGTCGCCCTGGACGGCACCAAGCTCGAAGCGAACGCCTCCAAGCACAAGGCCATGAGCTACAGCCGCCTCATCGACAAGGAAGAGCAGGTCGAGGCCGAGATCGCCGACCTGGAGACGATGGCCGCCGCGTTGCTGGCCGACGCCGAAGCGAGCGACACGGCCGAGGACCAGATCTTCGGTGTCGACGGCAAGGACACCGACCTGCCCGCCGAGCTGGACCGCCGCGAGAAGCGCCTCGCCAGGATGCAGGCCGCCCGCGCCCAGATCGAGGCCGAAGCCACCGAGAAGGCACGCGCGCATGCCGAGGAGAAGGAACGCCGCCGCCAACAACGCGCCCACGCCTATGACGAGCAGGCCGTCACCGAGGCCGGGCAGAAGGCCGCGGCGAAGGCCCGCCCCAAGCCGAAGGCCCAGGCCAACTTCACCGACCCCGACTCCCGGATCATGAAGAACAGCGACGGCGCCTACATCCAGGCCTACAACGCCCAGGCCGTCGTCGACGAGGCCCACCAGGTCATCACCGCCGCCGACGTGACCTGCAACGCCTCCGACGCCCTGAACTACACCACGATGCTCGACCAGTCCGCCCAGAACACCGGCCGCCACCCCAAGCAGGCCCTCGTCGACGCCGGCTACTGCTCCGAGACCAACCTCGAAG
>NZ_JBSFJV010000290.1:0-1240 GCF_053598235.1 Kitasatospora sp. NPDC001159 | reverse complement strand
GACGCGGGGAAGCCGGAACGGAAGCAGGCACGGAGGAGACGTCTGTGGTGGCTGCTCCTTTCTGTGGTCCCGGTGAGTGCAGCACGGACGGGAGAGCCAGGCACAGGGCTGCCGCGGTGCAGGCCGCGGTCGCAGCGAGGGCGTGTCGGCGGTGCCGGCGCCGGTCGGCGCGTCGGCGGATCTCCGCAGCGGGCAGGGTCGGCGCGGGCATCTGCGTGCCGAGCAGCCGCAGCCTGTCGCCGAGGGTGTCGTGGATGGGGTCAGACACGGAGCTTTCCTTCCTCGCTGGTCGGGGTCCGGTCGGCGAGTCTGGCCGCGAGCGCGGCCCGGCCGCGGGCGAGGCGACTCTTGACGGCGCTGACGCTGGCGCCAGTCTCGGCCGCGACCTGCTCGACGGAGAGGTCGCACATGTGGTGCAGGACCAGGGCGCTCCGCTGTGCCTCGGGCAGGTCGCGTAGCGCGGTGACCAGCATCAGGTGCTCCTCGGTGGGCGGCTCGACGGTGGGCGGTTCTTGGCGGTGGTGGCGTCCGGCCAAGTGCAGGCCCCGGGCCACACGTCGCCAGCGGGAGAGGGCCAGCCGCCGGGCCGTGGTCCGGATCCATGCCTCCGGGGCGCTGTCCGGGTCGAAGGTGCGCCTTCGGTCCCACGCGCGGATGAACGCCTCCTGGACCACGTCCTGTGCTTCGGACCAGTTGCCGGTTAGCGCGTAGAGCTGCCCGGTCAGGCGGGAGAAGGACGCCGCGTAGAACGCGTCGAACTCCTGTGGCGTCATCAAGGGCCTCTCTTCCGGGGCTGTCCGTCAGCTCGCGGCACAGGCGGCTCGCGAGGAAGCACTCCTCGGCTGCGGCGGTGGAGCCGTGCGTCCTGGGCGGAGCCTCCCGCCCTGTACGCACGAGCACCGCCCCAGGGTTGCACCCGCGGCCTATGACCTGGATCACGTGCGCGGGGCGCGACCTGCCGGGCGTCGGGAGACCTACAGGGGCGCAGGCGTCAACCGGACGCCCGGCAGAAAAGGACACGGATTCATGCGTATCCGCCCGATCATGCTCATCGCCGCCACCGCCGCAGCCATCGCGACCGCGGGGGGAATGGCCACTGCCGCAACCAGCACCTCCACGCCCACCCCCACGGCCCACGGCGAGCCCTCCGCTGCGCCCACCGCCTCGGCCTCCGGCGCCGGCTCGGCCGGCGCCTCGGTGGTCCCCGGCAGCGGCCCGTCCGTTACCCGTTCGACTGCCA
>NZ_JBSFJV010000289.1:0-1245 GCF_053598235.1 Kitasatospora sp. NPDC001159 | reverse complement strand
GTCATCCCCATCCCGACAGCCCGGATCGAACACCGACAAGCCGTCACCGGCCTCATCAACGAGTACCACCGAGCAAGCTGACCATTCGACGAAGCTTCAGATCACAACCGGTGAAGCCATTTCGAAGCACTACGGGGGGCCGGAGTGCGTGGGCGGCCCCAGGAAGGCCGACTGCCCGGCCTGTGGGGTCTCCGCCGGTCCCTGGCCGCTGCCGTTCCCCCACCAGGGTGGGTACGGGCGGGCCAGGGCGGCTCGGGGACGTTTCTCGTCGGGGCACCGGGCCCGGCTGGTCTCAGCGCCAGTCGAGTCCGAGCGCGGCGAGCCGCTCCAGTTGGGCTTCGGTGAGCTTCGCCCGACGGGCCTTGGTGTTGGAGATCCACACCCCGAGCTTCACCAGCACGGCACCGCCCTCGCCGACCTCCTCCAGCTCCTCCACATGACTCCTGGGAACCGTCACCGACCCGGTGCGCACCTTGTACTGAGCCAGGGCCGCCACGCCCCGCTCGAAGGCCCCAGAAGCCCCCTTGACGGCCTTCCTCGGCGCCCCCGGTTCAGCCGCCAGCACCTCGACGCCCAAGGCGGCGAGGCGCTCGCGCTGCGCCTCGCTCAGGCCCTGCCACACGATGTGCTGGCGCTGGCGTTCCAGCCACCGCCCCACGTCCAGCCCGTGGACGGTCACCCCCGGCAGCAGATCACCGAGCTGCGCCCCGCCGTCCAGGCAGTCGGCGACGGCGGCGTAGTGGCGCTGCCAGTCCAGCGGCCAGGTGGGGTTCCAGTCCGGGTCGATCTCCGTGAGGGCTTCTACCCGGTCCGGCCGGTCGGCGAGCGCACCCGGGCGGCGCTGGTTGGACAAAAACTGGCCTACCGGCTTGTCGAGTGCGGTTGCCGTACGCGGGGCGGCGAGGGTCCCGTGGTCGGCGAAGTAGACCCGGCACGCGGCGAGGTTCTCCTTCCAGGCCCCGTCCAGCGGGTCCCAGACCATGCCGATCGACTCCAGCCGCTCGACGCGCTTGCCCTCCATCAAGCCGGCCGCATAGGCCTTGCGCTGCTCGCTGACCCAGTGCCCCAGCGGGTACATCTGGTGCGGGTCCAGCCCGGCCCGGGTCTCCTCGCGGTGGTCGAACGGCACCCGCAGGTGCCCCTCCCGCTTTGTTAGGCGACGGCTTGTTTTCAGTGCTGGTACGTAGATTCCCTTCAGCGGTCAGCTTGCTGGGGTGGTGCGGTCACGCCGCTGAAGACGTGTGT
>NZ_JBSFJV010000288.1:0-1258 GCF_053598235.1 Kitasatospora sp. NPDC001159 | reverse complement strand
GGGACGCGGCCTTGCTCGTGATCTCCGAACTGGTCACCAATGCCCTCGAGCACTCCAACAGTGCACACATCACCGGTTGGTTGGGCCGGACCGCGTCGCCGACGGTGACCAGCAGGACTGCGGCTGTCCTGACGCCGACGCCGGGCATCGACGTCAGGACCTTGGAAAGAGGGTGGGCCTCCAGCAGGCTGTTGATCTGGGCTTCCATCGCCCGGCGCTGGGTGTGGACGGCGGTGAGCTGGCCGGCCAGGGAAGGGATCACGATGTCCAGGGTGCCGGGTCCCGGGGACAACGACGGTCTGCTCGTCCAGGGCGTCGAAGACCTCGTCGATCAGCCGGGTGGCCATGCGGGGGGCTTTCGGGCGGATCAGTTCCACGAGTCTGCGGCGTCCGGCTTTGCGCAGGGCGGCCGGGGAGCCATAGCGTTCCAGCAGCCAGGTGACGGCCTGGTGGTCGAGGCGGGGTCCGAGGACGCGTTCCAGGCTGGGGTGGAACTGGGTGAGCAGGCCGCGTATCCGGTTGGAGGTGCGGGTGGCCTCGGCGGCGAGGTCCTGGTCGAAGCCGGTCAGCACGGTCAGCTCTGCGGTGATCTCGTCGGGTAGTTCCAGCGAGCGCAGGGTGTGCGGCATCGTCCGTGCGGCGTCCGCGATCACGGCCGCGTCCTTCGCGTCGGTCTTGGCCTCGCCGGGGTAGAGGTCGGCGATCCGGCGCATGGCCAGGCCTGGCAGGTAGGCGACGCGGCAGCCGGCGTCGCGGGCGACGGTCAACGGCAGGGCGCCGATGGAGGCGGGCTGGTCCACGATCACCAGGACGGTGCCGAACTTCGCGGTCAGCTTGTCGAACACGGCCCGCAGCTTCGGTTCGCTGTTGGGCAGCGGCTTGTCGAAGACCGTCTTCCCGGCCGGGGTGAGCCCGTGGCCGTGGTGGGCGGTCTTGCCGACGTCCAGGCCGAGGAACACGGCCACGTCTTCGATCTCGAACATCGTGCCCCTTCCCAAGGGGTGTTGACGGTGCCGGCCTTGGCTCGGGTGTCGTGCTCGCGCATCCACGTTATGCAGACCTGCCGCCCGCGAACCGCCCGGCATTGCGCCGGGCCGGACGGTGGCCGGACCTCTGATCAGCGTCTCCGACGGACACCCCCGGACCCGGTGACACCACCCCCTGAAGAGGCTGGTGCCGCCGATGACGGCCGCGGCGATGGAGTTCATCAGGACGTTGCCGCCGCCGAGGAGCTTGTCGGCGGAACCCTGCTGGGAGG
>NZ_JBSFJV010000287.1:0-1284 GCF_053598235.1 Kitasatospora sp. NPDC001159 | reverse complement strand
CCATGCAGTACTTGTCCTTGATGTTCCGGATCTGGAAGAGGTCCGCCCCGCCGGGGCCGCCCTTCTTGTACTTCACCTCGAGGTGCCAGTACTCGTTGTCGCCCTCTTCGTGGCAGTTGGCCTGCTGGACGACCCCGTTGATCTGGCCCTTGCCCCGTCCGGGGATGTCGGCGCACATGTGGGTGGTGGCGTTGCGCAGCATGACGTTCCGGGCGGGGACCACCGGCTTCACGGCGGGCTTCGCGGGCTTCTTGGACTCCCCGCCGCCGCCCTTGTCGCCGTCGCCCTTGTCGCCGCCGCCACCGCCGTCGTCCTTCGGCTCCTGCGTGACGGGCTGCTCCAGCTTCGGCTCATCCACGGGTGCGGACTCGGCGCTGCTGGGCAGGGTCTCCGGGGTGGCACTGGGGGACAGCGCCACGCCCGCCTGCTGCGTCTGCTCGGTGGCACTGGTGCGGACCTGCGGCTTGTACGCGATCCAGATCATCACGAACGCCACCGCGACGGCCACGAAGATGCCCAGGAACGTCGCCAGCCAGCGCGGCAGGAACCCCCGCTGCACATACGTGCCCTCGACGCCGGTGGGATCCACCCCGGAGCGCCGTACCGCGAGCGTGTACGGGCGTTCCTCCTTCGCCCCGAACCAGGTGATCCGCTTCGGCTTCAGCGTCGTCTCCACGAACGCCGCACGCCCCGGCTCGATCTGCACGTTCGACGGCCGGATCTCGTACGACAGGTGATCGCCCGTGTCGCTGCCCGCGACCGACGCCGTCACCTTCGTGTTCCCCAGGTTGTCCACCGCCAGCCGCGGCCGGCCCCGGAAACGCCCCTTCACCGTCGGCGGCACCAACTCCGCCCGCACCTCGGTGAACGCCGTGATCGTGAGGTTCCCCTCCGGCACCGTCACCGCGTCCGGATGCTCCGTCGGCGTGATCCGCACCGCGTACGGATTCGGCCCCGCCACCGCGTCCGACGTACGCGGCGGAGCGAACGTCAGCTCCACGGTGCCGGTCGTGCCGGGGTACAGGCGCAGGCTCTGCGGCTCCACCGTCGTCCAGGGCGCGATGTCCCCGACGGGCTCGAAGCGGTACTCGTCCACCACGTCACCGGTGTTGCGCACCCGCAGCCGTACGCGCGTGGTGCTGCCGGGGTCCACGGTCGCGGACGCGGGCTCCAGGGAAGTCCACAGGTTCACGCCAGGACGTTACGTGGTGACCGAGCGGCCGTCAGGAGCTTCGGGGGCAGACCTGGGTGCCCCAAGGGTCCGGGCTTCCTGACCGTCCGTGC
>NZ_JBSFJV010000286.1:0-1291 GCF_053598235.1 Kitasatospora sp. NPDC001159 | reverse complement strand
TGCGCCGGATCGACGGGCTCGTGCTCGTGGACGGGCACGGCGTTGCGCGTGACCAGAACCAGCCGCGAACCGGCGAAACGTTCCTCCGCCAACCATTCCTGAAGCATCGTCAGTACGCTCGTGAGGATGCGGTGGGCGGCAGTCGGGGTGGTGTCTCCGGCTTCGTCCGTCGCGGGAACGCGGGCGAACACGGTGGCCGGAACGGCACCGCGCTCGGCGAGTGCGGCGAGCGGGCCGTCGAGGACGGTGGCGCTCTGCTCCACTACGGCCGGGCCGGCGGGGGCCCACTCGATCTCGAACAGCGGGTCCTGCCCGCCCGAGGCGGCCGCCAACTGCTCGGCGGTCACCGGACGGACGGCCAGCGCCTCCACCGAGGCGACCGGTGCGCCGGACTCGTCCGCCAGTAGCAGGGCGACATCGCCGCCCTCGGCGGTGGTCACCCGGATCCGCAGGGCGTCGGCGCCGGTCGCGTACAACGAGGCACCGGACCAGGCGAAGGGCAGCCGGACATCCGTGTCCCCCTGCTGCACCAGCAGGGTGTGCAGCGCCGCGTCGAGCAGCATGGGCGACAGGGCGAAGCCGTTGACGGCGGCCGCCTGGTCGGGCAGCGCGACCTCGGCGAACAGCTCGTCGCCGCGCTGCCACACCTGCCGCAGCCCGCGGAAGGCCGGGCCGTAGTCGAAACCGCGCTCCGCCAGTCGGTCGTAGAGGCCCTCGGCGGCGAGGGCCGTGGCGCCGGCCGGAGGCCAGGCGGCCAGGTCCTCGGCGGGAGCGGGCTCGGCGCTGGTGAGGACGCCGGTGGCGTGGCGGGTCCACGGCTCGTCCGAGTCGGCCTGGGCGGGCCGCGAGTGCAGGCTCGCCGTGCGGTGGCCGGTTCCGTCCGGCGCCGAGACGACCAACTGGAGGGTGAGGACTCCCTGTTCACCGATGACCAGCGGTGCTTCCAGGGTCAGTTCCGCCACGCGCGGGGCGTCGAGGCGGTGACCGGCGTGCCAGAACATTTCGAGCACCATCGCGGCTGGCATCAGCACCGAGCCCATCACTGCGTGGTCTGCGAGCCAGGGCTGGGAGGCGACGGAGAGCCGACCGCTGAACACCGTCCGCTCGACGTCGGCGAGTTCGACGATGGCACCCAGGAGGGGGTGCTCGGCTGCGGCGAGGCCGAAGTCGCCGGGGGTGGCGGTGTCGGGGGCGGTGAGCCAGTAGTGCTGGTGCTGGAAGGGGTAGGTGGGGAGGTCCGGCAGTGTGTGTGGGGTGGGGAGGAGGGTGGTCCATTGGATGGTGGTGCCGG
>NZ_JBSFJV010000285.1:0-1319 GCF_053598235.1 Kitasatospora sp. NPDC001159 | reverse complement strand
GCCACGTGCCGTCCTCCTGGAAGAAGCGGGTGCGCAGTCCGTCGTGCTGCTCCAGCACCCGCCGCACCACCACCCGCCACTGCTCCGCCGACAGCCCCGCCTCCGCCTCCACCAGCACCGACTGGTTCACATGCCCCGGAACAGCGAAATCCTGAGCGAAGAACCACCGCTGCACCGGCGTCAACGCCACCCGACCCGTCACCACACCCTGCTCGGCCACCACCCCGGCCCCACCACGCAACTCCACCACCGGCGCCAACGCCGCAACCGACTGAAACTCGAACAACTGCTTCACCGAAAAAAACAGACCCAACTGCTTCGCCCGGAAAATCACCTGAAGACTCAGAATCGAATCCCCACCCAGAGCAAAGAAATTGTCGTGCACCCCCACCGGAACACCCGTCCCCAACACCTCACCCCACACCAGAGCAAGCTTCTCCTCCACCTCCGTCCGCGGCGCCACAAAACCACCCTCACCCGCCCCCAGACCCTCACCCAACAACCCCGACAACGCCGCCCGGTCCACCTTCCCACTCGGACCCAAAGGCAACTCGTCCACCACAACAAACACCCCCGGCACCATGTACGCCGGCAACCGCTCCCCCACGAACGACCGCAACTCCTCACCCCCCACCCCACCAGCCACCACCACAAACGCCACCAACCGCCGCACCGCCCCCTCCTCCTGCACCACCACCGCCACACCCCGCACCCCCGAATGCCGCGCCACCACCTCCTCGACCTCACCCAACTCGATCCGGAACCCCCGGATCTTCACCTGATCATCCACCCGCCCCAAAAACTCCACATTCCCATCAGGCAGAAAACGCGCCAGATCCCCCGTCCGATACAAACGACTCCCCGCACCACCGAACGGATTCGCCACGAACGCCTCGGCCGTCACATCCGGCCGCCCCAGATAACCACGCGCCAAACCCGCCCCACCCACATACAACTCCCCCGCCACACCCACCGGCACCGGCTGAAGCAGGCCGTCCAGCACGTAGGCCTGGGTGTTGTCGAGCGGCCGGCCGATGGGGAGCACGGTGGGCGTGGGGTCCTGCGGTTCGATGCGGTGGCAGGTGGCGAAGGTCGTCGTCTCCGTCGGTCCGTAGACGTCCACGACCACCAGGCCCGGGCACGCCTCGCGGACCCTGCGCACCGCCTCGGTCCGTACCGCTTCGCCCCCGGTCCACACCTCCGCCAGGCCCGCGAAGCAGCCCGGGTCCTGCTCGGCGAAGAGGTGGAACAGCGCGGCCGTGAGACCCTGGACGTCTCCCGCCGGGCCCGCGCCCTGCTGACCGCCTGGGGCGCCAAGG
>NZ_JBSFJV010000284.1:0-1324 GCF_053598235.1 Kitasatospora sp. NPDC001159 | reverse complement strand
CGGCGCGGTAGAGCTCGGCGACGGTGGTGGCGTGCTCCCGGCACTCCTGGACGGTGCCGGCGTGGTTCGCGAGGTAGTTCGCCCGGTGGTAGGCCCGGGCGGTGGCCGGGTGCCGCTCGATCTCCACCACAGCGGCCCAGTGCGCGACGAAGGCCCGGATCGGCTGGACGCTGCCCGTGGCGATGGCCTCGGCCATGGCCCTCGTCTGCCCGTCGATCATCTCGGGAAGGCGGTCCGCGGCGACGACGGCCAGGGCGGCCTTGAGCGCGGTCGGGTTTTGGTCGGGCCGGGGGATCAGCTCGACTCCGTCCTGCACGGGCTGACTCATGACAGCACTCCTCTCCTACGCGGCCGAGACTACTCGCCCCCGGTAGGCCGGACGGCCCTCACGGGCCAGAGAGGGGCCCGGCGGCGCCGGTTGCTCGGGTTGGTTGGTCACCGGTCGCCGCCGACGGCGCGCACCCGGGCGAAGGCCTCGGCGGCCGGGGTCCACTGCTGCCCGCCGATCGGCGCGGCCAGCGACTCCATCGCCTGCTCGTCGGTACGCAGGACCAGACGGTGGCGGTAGGTGGCGATCACCTCAGAGACGGCGGCGAGGTCGCCGATCAGGGATGCGTCGAGGGCCGCGGCCTCTTCCTGGTCGGCCTTCTCGGCGAGGCCCTGGGCGAACTGGTCCTCGGGTTCGCGCCGGGTCGACGGCGGTGGCGGTGCGCTGAATCTCGGCGAACGCGCGGTGGAAGCCGGCGCTCGCGTCAGCGCGGGTGCGGACCGGGGAGCAACCCCCGCGTGTGCGGGGCCGACTTCGGGTTCGCCGTCACCGCGCTGACCATCCTGGAGCAACCCCCGCGTGTGCGGGGCCGACCTCGGCGGAACTTGGCGACGATGCGGCTTACGGGAGCAACCCCCGCGTGTGCGGGGCCGACCGGGACCACCCCGGTCCGCTCGTCCGGCTTTGGGAGCAACCCCCGCGTGTGCGGGGCCGATTACGTCCAGCAGCGCCTGGTCGACACCGTGATGGAGCAACCCCCGCGTGTGCGGGGCCGACGCCATCGAGCAGGAGCGCGTCGTCTACCGCGAGGAGCAACCCCCGCGTGTGCGGGGCCGACCCGTACCGGCCGGTCGCCGCGTTCTGGGACGAGGAGCAACCCCCGCGTGTGCGGGGCCGACTACCGGGTAGCGCGCCGCCTGGAAGCTCATGTAGGAGTAACCCCCGCGTGTGCGGGGCCGACTACTGACTTCGGCTCGTCAGGGTGACGTTGGGGTGTCGAGGGTCAGGCCGGTGCCGGCTATGAAGCCGTCGAGGGTGTCGGGCCGGTACTGCAGG
>NZ_JBSFJV010000283.1:0-1338 GCF_053598235.1 Kitasatospora sp. NPDC001159 | reverse complement strand
CCCGCCCCCGCCCCGCAGCACACCATCCGAGCAGCGCACCCGCCGGCACAGACAGCGACAACACGGCCGAGCCGTCCTGGCCCCTGACCACCTGGCAGGGCTGGCACCGCTTCGCCACCACCACCCCGCCCACCCCGCCCCAACCCGAAGACCCACCCCGCAGCCTTGAGGAGCGCCTCGCCTACCACTCCGCGTTCGTCACCATCCGCACCCCCGCCATCAGCCAGCTCTCCACCCAGGTCCGCACCCTGATGATCCTCGGCCGCCACCAGCAGACCACCGCCCGGCCCTCACTGATCGTCACGGGACCCGCCGCAGCAGGGAAGACGACCGCGCTCCTGAACGTCGGGCGTACCTGCCACCTCGCCCACATCCGCAAGAACCCCGCACCGCCCGGATCAGCCCACGCCGCGGCACCCGTCGCCTATGTCCTCGTCCCGCCCGGCGCCACCGCGAAAACCCTCATCACCGAGTTCGCCCGCTACCTCGGCCTCCCCGTAGCCACCCGCATGACCCAGACCCAGATCACCGACGCCGTCTGCCACACCTACACCCAGGCCGGTGTCCAACTCGTCCTCATCGACGAGATCCACCGCCTCAACCCCCGCACCACCACCGGCGCCCAGACCGCCGACCTGCTCAAAGACCTCACCGAACGCCTGCCCGCCACATTCGTCTACGCCGGCATCGACGTCACCGACACACCCCTGTTCACCGGCACCCGCGGCGCCCAACTCGCCGGACGCGCCACCCTCATCACCTGCGGCCCCCTCCCCGCCCGCCACGGAAAGCACGAACCCTTCCGCGACGTCATCACCGACATCGAAAACGCCCTCGACCTCCACCACCACAAACCCGGCACCCTCCCCCGGCACGCCCCCTACCTCCACCAGCGCACCGCGGGCCGCATCGGATCCCTCACACGGCTCATCCGCCAAGCCGCCATCACCGCCATCGCCGACGGCACCGAACGCATCACCAAGGCGTCCCTCGACGCCATCCGCCTCGACCACCTCGCCGAAACCCACCACCGCCCCCGCACCCGCTAACCCCCGCACCGGACCAGGCAAAACAGCACTGACCAGCAAAAACACCAAACGAGCCATTACACGCCAGAACTACCTACAACCCACCCCGCCACACTCCACGCAGAACGAACAACCCCAGCTCAAACCCCCACCCACCCCAACCCAACCGCCCACTCGACTTCTCAGCGAACCCACAACACCCCAGGCCAGCAATCACTCAGCACACCAACACTCGCTGCTCGGGGTCGGGCGGTGTCAGCACGGCGATCAACCGTCCATTGCGGGTGATCTCGACGCGTTCGCCGGCCGC
>NZ_JBSFJV010000282.1:0-1341 GCF_053598235.1 Kitasatospora sp. NPDC001159 | reverse complement strand
TCGGCGTGCTCGCCGGGGTCGCGGGCCTGCCCAGGCTGCAGGCGGAACCGGAAGCCGCGCAGCGGGTGGTCGAGCTGTGCGAGGGGCTCCCGCTGAGCCTCACGGGCCGGGGCAGCGGGGCGCAGGAAGTGGGAGCCGGTCCGCGCAGAGGGGCGGCCGCCCCTCTCCGTCTCCTTGGAGGGTTCAGGGGTCCGGCGACGAGTGGCACCTCTACGTCGACTGACCTCGCAGGACCCGTGCCGACCGCTCCCCCGGGCGGTTGGCACGCCGGTGCGTCCGGCGGGCGGCACCGCATCGGCCCCGATTTGTGACGTGCCCCTGTCTAGTTCGCGTCCCGGTGTGGTGGGATGTGCCCAACGGGGTGACGAGCGCTGGTGGGGTGCATGGTGCGGAGTGGACGGCTGCTGGACCTGGACGGGGACGCGGCGCGACTGGTCGCGGTGGGACTGGTCCGGCTGGGGGCCCGGGATTGGCTCGGCGCGCCCGGCGGGGCCCCGGCCTGGGTGGGCGGGCTGCGCGCCGCCTCGTTCGCGGACGCGTGGCTGTCCTTCGGCGACGCCCCCGCGCCCGGGCTTCGGGTACCGGCCTCGGCAGTGCTGCGAGCCGCCGCGGAACAGGCCGCCGAACTGCTCCTCCGCTCCTGCGGGGAGGACGGGCCGGCGGCCCTGGAGTGGCTCGGGCGGCGGTCGGCCGAGACCCGCGAGCAGGCACACCGGGAGGGCCTGACGCACCCGGCCGAACCCTGCGCGCTGACCCTGGTGTGGCACGGCGTCCAGGCACTGGCCGGCGGGGACGGACCGTCCCACGGCAGGCACATCGAGGAGCGCGGCGAGGCCTACGTCCGGGAGCGGCACCGCCGCCAGGACACCCTCGCGCTCGTGCTGTGCTGCGCCCGGATCGCCGCGGCCGCGCTGGTGGAGCTGAGCGAGGGCGATCCCGCGCGGGTGGACGCATGGCTGGAGGAGGACGCAGCACGCGCCATGCCGCGCGGCGGTCCCGTCCCGCTGTGGGTGCCGGGGCGGCCCTGGCAGCCGACCGGCTGACGGGAGGCCGCTGCCCTGAGGCCTGGGCCACGGACGCGCCGCCCAGTTGGAGGAATCGGCGCCTGTCGATGGAGAACCGCGTGATGTGCTTCCCAGTCGTGAATACATGGGTTCGAGGAGGCCCGAACACAGGGGCCCTAGGCGGGGCGTACACGGTCTTCCAGCGAACGCCGCACGAGCTTTCGGCCAACTTTTGTCCAGACAACGCGAAGAGCCCCCATCCGGAATCCGGATGGGGGCTCTTCTGAAGAATTGTTCGGCGGCGTCCTACTCTCCCACAGGGTCCCCCCTGCAGTAC
>NZ_JBSFJV010000281.1:0-1343 GCF_053598235.1 Kitasatospora sp. NPDC001159 | reverse complement strand
CTATGACAAGCGAGGGCACGTGTTCCTGGGCACCGTAACCTTCGCGGCCGTCATCATCTGGCTCCGCTCATGATCGGAGAGACATGGCCTAGCGCAGTTCTGGCGCGCCGTCCTTGCGCCCGAGTGGCCACGAATCCGGGCCCGGCTGGAAGGGGATATCAACGTGCGGGCCACCACCATCGCCCGGAACGGAATCGCGGACACGATCAACCAGCTGGCCCCAAACCTGGAATGGGCCCAGGGCTCCCTGAAGGTCCACCTTCGCATTTCCAGCCCCCACCAGCTCCACCTGTCCGCCGACGCCGCGATCCTCGTACCCAGCGTCTTCGCGAACAGGGCGATCTTCTGCGGCGGCGAACCGCCCGGTGTTCCGGCCCCCCGCACACCGCTGATCCTCTACCCGGCGGGGCGGGAAGACCGCCTCCCGTCGTCCGACGATCAGCTGATCGGCGCCACCCGCGCCAGGATGCTGGCCGAACTGGCCCAGCCTCGAAGCACCAGCGAGCTCGCCCAGCGCCTCTACCTCAGCCCGGCCACCGTCTCCTACCACCTGCAGATCCTGCACCGCGCCGGACGTGTCCAGCGCACCCGCTCATCCCGCGTCGTCCTCTATCAGCGCACCTCCCGGTAACCGACGCGAGCTCCTCCGCGTCGTCCGCCGGACCGCCTCCCCCTCCGCGCTGCCCAACACTGCCGTCTGGATACGCCGCTTGTCACCCGGCAACGACACCCCCCAACATGCGCTCGGCCATGGACACTTCATCGTGCCACTGAGCCCCGGCCACGGGCGCTCACTCTCCACTGATCCCCACTGCTTCATCCCTCTCGTAGGTCGGTCGGCGGGCTGGTAGACAATCCCGGGCCCGGTCCGCACCTGAGCCGGTCCTGCTGCCCGTGTCGGCGACGTTGCGCAGCAGGCGGTGACGTGGGCGGCGGGCAGTACCAGAGGGACGGCCCCCGGCTGCGGTCGCCGCGCCCGAAGGTGTCGGTTGCCCAGCTGCGTGAGTTTTTCAACGGCCTGGCTTGACGCGGTCTGCCCTCACAGCGTGGTGCTTCTGGTGGTCGCGGTTGTCAGTCCTCCGGAAGCGTCACGACGATCTGGCCGTCGTCGTTGACGCCGTGGATGGAGATGCGGCTCTGGTCGAACTTCTCCCAGTCGCACTGCAGCCGGAAGACCTTGTGCGGAGGGATCGCGGCGACGTCCGCAGTGGCGGTGAAGTCGCCCTGGTCGAGCAGTAGCAGGACCCGTAGTGCTCCAAAATCGCTTCACTGCGGCTGACCTCGGACGGTGCGCCAGCCGCTGACTGGGCATGATCAGTCTCGTGCTCGTACGGATGACCTAC
>NZ_JBSFJV010000280.1:0-1366 GCF_053598235.1 Kitasatospora sp. NPDC001159 | reverse complement strand
TAGTACTGCAACCGCAGTTATGGGGTGTGGCCTCGGCGTTTGTAGTGGCTGCGGCGGGCGCGGGTCTGGCTGCGCCGTCGCCAGTATGACCAGCGCAGATGGTGGGCGGCTGTGAGGTGATGAGGGTGGAGGAGCAGGCCGATGAGGCGGCGGATCTCCGCGACGGACAGGGGTATCAGGCCCTCGTGGCCGGGTCCGGAGCCCCCTTTGACAGCTCGTGTGCGCGGATAGCGGTCAGGCAGGCGAGTGTGGCCATGGACAGGGTGATGTGCCGGTACCAGGCCTGGTAGCGGCGGACCTGGTAGTGGTCCAGGCCGCACTCGTTCTTCGCGACCTGGAAGCACTCCTCCACCTGCCACCTCGACCCGGCGACCTTGGCCAGGTCCGTCAGCCGGGTGCCGGCAGGGCCGTAGCAGACGTAGTAGGCGATCTCTGTGGGGTCGCTGACGCTGCGTCGGGCGAGGACCCAGTGGCCGAAGCCGTTCTCCCAGCGGATCCGGATCGGCACCCGGGCCCAGTCGTAGATCCGCCGGCCGTGGGCGCCGGCTCCGCAGGACAGGCGCTTCCATGCCTGCCGGGGCAGGGAGGCGATGAGATGGTCCACCCGGGCGTCCCCGCCTCTGGTGGTGATCACGGTGTCGTTGACCTTGGTGGCCAGTACGTGGGCCACACCGCGTTCCTCCAGCCAGAACCGCAGGGTCTTGACCTGGCCGTATGCCTCGTCGGCGGTCACCCAGGCGAACGGGACGTTCGCGTCCAGGGCGCGTTGGAGCATGGCCCGGAAGTGCTCGATCTTCGTGGCGAACGGAACGTCGTCCTCGATTCCGGCGGCCCGGCAGCGCGCGCGGTCGTCGGTCCAGGATGCCGGCAGGTACAGTTCGCGGTCGATCAACGCCCGGCCCTTGGCGGAGGCATAGGCCAGGAACGTCCCGATCTGGCAGTTTTCGGTGCGGCCGGCGGTGCCGGTGTACTGGCGCTGGACGCCGGCCGAGCGGGTGCCCTTCTTGAGGAAGCCGGTGTCGTCGCCGATCAGCACCGCGTTCTTGTCGCCGATGCTCTCGACGACGAAGTCCCGCACGTCGTCGCGGACGGCGTCGGCGTCCCAGTCGGCCGAGTTCAGCAGGCGCTGCATCCCGTCCGGGCACTCCTCACCGGCCCGTTCCGCCAGCGACCACCCGTTCTTGCGTTCCAGCGGGGCGATCAGTCCCGCCATGTACTCCAGCGCCCGCCCGCGAGGCTCCGACCTGGTGAAACGCGACGCGAAGCGGGCGTGCAACCCCGCCAGCGCCGCCTTCCACTCCTCGACCTGCCCCACCCCAAGATCAACCACTCGCCAAGTCAACCATGATCAAGTGCGGTTGCAGTA
>NZ_JBSFJV010000279.1:0-1406 GCF_053598235.1 Kitasatospora sp. NPDC001159 | reverse complement strand
ACGATCTTCGCCAACCTGGCGGAGGCCGTCGCCGAGGGCCGCGGCAAGGCCCAGGCCGACACCCTGCGCAAGACCAAGACCGAGAGCGTCGCCCGCCGGCTCACCAACTGGCCAGCCACCCAGGACGAGGAGGAGGTCCCCGGGACCTCCCTCCAGCTCGGCGACCACGTGGTGGTCGAGGCCGGGCAGGTCATCCCCGGTGACGGCGACGTCGTCGAGGGTGTCGCGTCCGTCGACGAGTCGGCGATCACCGGTGAGTCCGCGCCGGTCATCCGCGAGTCCGGCGGTGACCGCAGCGCCGTCACCGGCGGCACCAAGGTGCTGTCCGACCGGATCGTGGTGAAGATCGCCTCGGAGCCCGGCAAGTCGTTCATCGACCGGATGATCGCCCTGGTCGAGGGCGCCGCCCGGCAGAAGACGCCGAACGAGATCGCGCTCAACATCCTGCTGGCCTCGCTGACCATCGTCTTCCTGGTCGCGGTCGTCACCCTCCAGCCGATGGCCACCTTCGCGGGTGCCCCGCAGTCGATGATCGTCCTGGTCGCCCTGATCGTGGCGCTCATCCCGACCACCATCGGCGCGCTGCTGTCCGCGATCGGCATCGCCGGCATGGACCGGCTGGTCCAGCGCAACGTGCTGGCGATGTCCGGGCGCGCCGTCGAGGCCGCGGGCGACGTCAACACCCTGCTGCTCGACAAGACCGGCACCATCACCCTGGGCAACCGCCAGGCCGCCGAGTTCCTGCCCGCCCCGGGTGTGAGCACCGACGAACTGGCCAGCGCCGCCCAGCTGTCCTCGCTGGCGGACGAGACCCCCGAGGGCCGCTCGATCGTGGTCCTGGCCAAGACCGAGTACGGTCTGCGGGCCCGCGCCCAGGGCGAGCTCACCCACGCCACCTGGGTCCCGTTCACCGCCCAGACCCGCATGTCGGGTGTGGACCTGGACGAGTCAATAGGAGGGGCGGAGCGCAGCGACTCGGACAAGGGTGGTGGCGGGCGACGGGACGGAGTCCACCAGGTCCGCAAGGGCGCCGCCGGTGCCGTCACCAACTGGGTGGCCGAGAACGGCGGTTCGGTCGGCAACGAGGTCTCCGCCCTGGTCGACGGCATCTCCGCGGCCGGCGGCACCCCGCTGGTGGTGGCCACCAAGATCGGTGCCGAGCCGGCCCGCGTCCTCGGGGTGATCCACCTCAAGGACGTGGTCAAGGAGGGCATGCGGGAGCGCTTCGACGAGCTCCGCCGGATGGGCATCAAGACCATCATGATCACGGGCGACAACCCGCTGACCGCCAAGGCGATCGCGGAGGAGGCCGGCGTGGACGACTTCCTCGCCGAGGCCACGCCCGAGGACAAGATGGCCCTGATCAAGAAGGAGCAGGAGGGCGGCAAGCTGGTCGCGATGACCGG
>NZ_JBSFJV010000278.1:0-1418 GCF_053598235.1 Kitasatospora sp. NPDC001159 | reverse complement strand
TTCCGAACCCGGAAGCTAAGCCTCACAGCGCCGATGGTACTGCAGGGGGGACCCTGTGGGAGAGTAGGACGCCGCCGAACAATTCTTCAGAAAAGCCCCTGATCCATTCGGATCAGGGGCTTTTCGCATTTCCTTTGACGTATCGTCAGTGCATGGACGATCAGACAGCGGTCATTGCGGACAACGTGCTTCGCCCCGAGCAGCGCGACGGCGCCCTGCATGTTCTGGCGGAGGCCCAGGCGGTCGACGGCCGGGCCGCCGTTTCCGAGCAGGGTCGGCTTCGGCTGCGTAACGCCGAGACGCCCCGCCCGGGCATCACCCACCTCATTCGGAGCGAAAGCGAAGCCGTCGTCGGCTACGGCCAGCTCGAAGTCCCCGAGAGTCCGACCGCCAACCCCGCCGCCGAGCTGGTCATCGGCCCGGCGGCCCGCGGCCGCGGCCTGGCCCGCCCGCTGGTGGACGCCGTGCTCGCGGAGGCCCATCGGGCGGGCCGCGACGCGGTGGACTTCTGGGTGCACGGCGGCCACCCCGCGGCCCGGCACCTGGCCGAGGCGTACGGTGCCGAGCTGGTCCGCGAGCTGCGGCAGATGCGCCGGACCGGTCCGCAGACCGAGGCCGTCGCCGTCCCCGAGGGCATCGAGCTCCGCACCTTCCGCCCGGGCGAGGACGATGCCGAGTGGCTGCGGCTGAACGCCCTGGCCTTCTCCCACCACCCCGAACAGGGTTCCTGGACCGAGCAGGACCTGGCCGAGCGCCTGGCCGAGCCCTGGTTCGACCCGGCCGGCTTCTTCCTTGCCATCCGTGACGGCAAGGTGGTCGGCTTCCACTGGACCAAGGTGCACCCGGCCACCGCCACCGAGCCGGAACTCGGCGAGGTGTACGTGGTCGGGGTGGACCCGGCCGAGCAGGGCAGTGGACTCGGCCGCGCGCTGACTGCGGCCGGCCTGCGTCACCTGACCGGCTCCGGGGCCGGCGAGCGTGGACTGGAGACGGTCCTTCTCTACGTCGACGCCGACAATCCGGCCGCCGTCCGGGTATATGAACGACTGGGATTCACCGTTCACGAGGTGGACCTCATGTACCGAGCCCAGTACCAGGCGAACCGGTCGGCCTGACCCTCCCCGTTCGTCCGGACCGTCCAGGACGGGTGTCCCGGCCGTACCGGAGGAACAGCCCGGCCGCCCGAGCAGTCGCGGGCGAAGGGTGGAAAACGGCACCGCCCCTTGCTCCGACCGACTCAGCTTTCCTCCTGGCCATGCGGTGTTTACCGTGGATTCAATTGCTGCCGCGAAGATCACAGGATGAAGTCCGTAGTGTCTCGCTCGTGCAGAGTCGACCGCCATTCGTCGGCCGGTCCTGTACGGACCGCGCCCGGTGGGTGGGCGCTGTCTCCGGGGGCAACCCGGGGCGAGGACGAC
>NZ_JBSFJV010000277.1:0-1422 GCF_053598235.1 Kitasatospora sp. NPDC001159 | reverse complement strand
CGCTATGACAAGCGAGGGCACGTGTTCCTGGGCACCGTAACCTTCGCGGCCGTCATCATCTGGCTCCGCTCATGATCGGAGAGACATGGCCTAGCACGGCCGCCTCCACCTCCCGGCGCCGGACCTCCTCTACGGGCACGGCAGTCACGTGCCAACGTGAGGGGCCCTCCGCGTTCAGCAACTCCGTCAGCCGGACGATGACGGGTATCGCCCGTCCGTCCCGGTGACGTAGGCGAAGCTCGCCGGTACGGTCCCCCTGGCACCGGTCGGGCCCCGGCAGTGGTAGCCGTTCCCCCATAGGCAAAAGCGACGTCACCGGGTGTCCGATTACCTCGTTCCCTTGGTAACCAAGCAGAAACTGTGCCGCGTGGCTCCACTCGGCCACACGGCCGTTACTGTCGATTACCGCCTGCGCCTCGTCGATGTCGCGGTCGGACTCGACACCGCTGTTCGTCACGACGATATGCCGTCTTTCCATCACCGCACTCGCATTTTCGACTCACGGCCGGGACGTGACGCCCCAATCCCCCCCCCGGACAAGCTATCCCTGTTCAAGTAGACCATCAAAGTGTTGTCAGCGGACGCGGCAGACGGTTCTGATCCACTTAGTGAGCGCCTGCATGGATCCCATGAGTCGACGGGCCGACGTCGAGGTCAACCACGGAATCATCTCTCTGGGCGACGGCGCGAAGAACACGATCAACAACTACCACCACCCCTTGCCCGCAGCGGCGTCGCTGAGCTGGCCGGGCGGTCCGGGCAGACTCTCCCCGACCGCTCTGGCCCCCGGCCGGTTTGTCGGCCGGGAACAGGAACTGCACGACCTGCACGCCGCCCTGCGATCCGGCACAGGGCTGATCGCCCAGACCGTCGCGGGCCTCGGCGGAATTGGCAAGTCGGCCCTGGCCTGCCGCTACGCCCAGATCCGGCAGGATCTGTACGGACCTTCCCCCTGAAGTGTGGACACCCCGGACACTGGATCACGGAGATCCAGAGGAAGAGGAGTCCCCCTGTGGTGATGAAGGTGTACTCGCCGGAGTTCAAGGCGGACGCCGTGGCGCTCTACCTGTCGGAGTCGGGACGCACGATCCGCTCCGTCGCCGATGATCTCGGGGTCAACCACGAGACCCTGAGGAACTGGATCAGCGCTCACCGGGCCCGGCAGCGGGAGGGCGCCGAGAGCGTTCCGGCTGCCGGTTCGGGCACCCCGGTAGGCTCCAGCACCGTGTTGGAGCAAGAGAACAAGCAGCTCAGAGCCCGGATACGGGAGCTTGAGCTGGAGCGGGACATCCTGCGCCCCGCGGCGAAGTATTTCGGGCTCTCCTGCCGCATGTGTGGGTGTGCTGATCTGCGGCTGGACGTGAAACACGCCGTTCCCTGTGATCCTTGAGGTGTCGAGACTCAAATTGGATCAAGCAGAGA
>NZ_JBSFJV010000276.1:0-1476 GCF_053598235.1 Kitasatospora sp. NPDC001159 | reverse complement strand
GCGCGAGACCTGGGCGCCCGCGCTGGCCTGCGGAGTCGCCTTCGCCGTCGCCCAGTTCGTCGCCTCCAACTACGTCTCCGCCCAGCTCGCCGACATCGCCGCCGCCCTGATCGGCGCCGCCGCCCTGGTCGCCGTACCGCACTCCCGCAGGCCCGCGGCCGAGCCCGTACGCGCGTCCGTGCTGACCGGCGTACGCAGTGAGGAACTGGACGAGGAGGACTCCGCGCGGGAGGTGGCACGGGCCTACGCGCCGTACGCGCTGATCGTCGCCGTCTTCTCCGTCGCGCAGATCCCGGCGGTCAAGGACTGGCTGGCGAAGGCCACGCAGTCCTACGACTGGCCGTTCCTCGACGTGTTCGGCCCCGAGGGCAACCCGGTGGGCGGGAACGTCTTCTCCTGGCCGATCGTCTCCACCGGCGGCACGCTCGTGCTGTTCGCCGGGCTGGCCACGGCCGTCGTCCTCGGCGTGCACGCGCGCGTGGCTGTCAGGGAGTGGCTCGCGACCGTGCACGAACTGCGGTTCGCGATCCTCACCGTCACCTCGGTCCTCGCCCTCGCCTACGTCATGAACCTCTCCGGGCAGGCCGCCACCATCGGCCACTTCGTCGCCGCGGCAGGCGCCGGGCTCGCCTTCCTCTCCCCGGTCCTCGGCTGGTTCGGCGTCGCCGTCTCCGGCTCCGACACCTCCGCCAACGCGCTCTTCGGAGCTCTCCAGGTGACCGCCGCGCGGGAGTCCGGCCTCTCGCCCGAACTCCTGGCCGCCGCCAACAGCTCCGGCGGCGTCCTCGGCAAGATGATCTCCCCGCAGAACCTCACCATCGCCTGTGCCGCCGTCGGACTCGCGGGCCGCGAAGGGGATCTGCTGCGCAAGGTGCTGCCCTGGAGCCTCGGCCTGCTGCTGGTGATGTGCCTGATCGTGGTCGCGCAGTCCACGGCCGTCCTGGGCTGGATGCTGCCCTGACGCCGTCCGACCTCCTGGAACCGCCCGGGCGGCCCGCCGGTCCCCACGGGGTAGTTTGTGGGCTCCGACAGGACTTTCAGGAAGGTTGGCCGTGGCTGCTGATCTGTCGCAGATCGTGAAGGCGTACGACGTGCGCGGTGTCGTCCCCGACCAGTGGGACGAGCCGCTGGCCGAGCTGTTCGGCGCGGCCTTCGTCGAGCTGACCGGCGCGGACGCCATCGTGGTCGGCCACGACATGCGGCCCTCGTCCCCGGGCCTGTCCGGTGCCTTCGCGCGCGGGGCGGCGGCCCGCGGCGCCGACGTGACCGGGATCGGCCTGTGCTCCACCGACGAGCTGTACTACGCCTCCGGCGCGCTCGGCCTGGCGGGCGCCATGTTCACGGCCTCGCACAACCCCGCCCGGTACAACGGCATCAAGCTGTGCCGCGCGGCCCGACACTCGGCCACGACGGCCCGCCCGCCACCGCCGAGGACGTCCGCAAGGTACTGGAGCGACAGCGGGAGGTGGGCGCGCC
>NZ_JBSFJV010000275.1:0-1529 GCF_053598235.1 Kitasatospora sp. NPDC001159 | reverse complement strand
CGAAAATCCCCCGTTCGTGACCCGTTTGGGCAGGTCAGGCGGCCTCTGTGGGCTGCAGCGTTACTTGGTAGCCGAGCTGGGTCAGTTGGCTCACCAGTCGTCTGGTCTGCCTGGTCTTGCCGGTGCGTTCGAGGAAGTAGTCCCCGCCGAGGTCGTGGTACTCGATGTCGTTGGTGAACATGTGCCACACAGCGGTCAGGATGGTGTGTTCGAGGGCGACCAGGGCTCTCTTTTTGCCGCGGCGTGAGGCTATGCGTCGGTAGCGAGCGTTGAGATAGGTGCCTCTGGACCGGGAGGCCGAGGAGGCGACCTGGCCGAGGATGCCCTTGAGCCAGGGGTCGCCGTGGCGGGTCTTGCCGGTGGCGCGCTTGCCGGCGGACTCGTGGTTGCCGGGGCAGACCCCGGCCCAGGAAGCCAGGTCGGCGGCACTCGGGAACCGGGCGATGTCCGCGCCGATCTCCGCGAGGACCACCTCGGCTGCGCGGGTGTTCATGCCGGGGATCGTGGTCAGCAGTTCGATGCGGCGGCGAAAGGGCCGCACCTGTGCGTCGATGCGCTCGCTGAGCCGGGTTTCCATCGTGGTGCAGGCGTCGATGCGGTCGAGCATCGCACGGACGAGGAACGCGTGGTGGTCGCTGAAGCGGCCGGTCAGCGCCTGGGCGAGGATCTCGCGCTTGCCGCGCATGCGCCGCAGCGCCAGTTCCGCGAGCACCAGGGGGTCGCGCTCGCCGGCGATGAGGGCTTCCAGCATGGCCCTTCCGGACTTGCCGACAATGTCGGACACCACCGAGGAGAGCTTGATCCCGGCATCTTCCAGAAGCTTGTCCAGGCGTTGGATCTCGCGGGTGCGCTCGCGGACGATCTCGGTGCGGTAGCGGGTGGTGTCCCGCAGTTCACGGATCGGCTGCGGCGGCACGAACGAGGGGCGGACCAGGCCGTGCTCCAACAGCTTGGCGATCCACTCGGAGTCCGCGACGTCGGTCTTGCGCCCCGGAACGGTCTTCATGTGGCGGGCGTTGAGGAGCCAGCACTCCATGGCGTCCTCGAGCACGTAGAACACCGGCTTCCAGTAAACGCCGGTGGCTTCCATACCCACCAGGGCGACGCCCTCGGCCAGCAGCCAGTCCTTCATCGCCAGCAGGTCTCGGGTCATGGTGGAGAAGACCCGCACCTCGCTGCGGCGCCGCTTGCCGACGGTCGGCGTGCGCAGGCAGACCTTCACGTCCGTCTTGCTGACATCGATCCCGGCGCATCTCTCGTGGATCACGTCCATGTGGTGCCCCCTTGGCGTCCGCGTGGTGCAGGGCGGGACCGTCCAGGGGAGCCCGGCAGGCGGGAGAGGCTAGTACGCGTGCTCGAAGCAACACTTCTGGGTGCCTGTCGAAGGACTCCCGCCGTCCTACTCTGTCGCGGGCTCGAAAGCGCCAAGCCGAAATCGACGTCAACTGGACGGCCCCACCCAGATTTTCGGCCCATCAGGGTGGGGCCTCAAGGCCCCCGGACTACTCTGTCCCGTAATCGGTGGTAAC
>NZ_JBSFJV010000274.1:0-1536 GCF_053598235.1 Kitasatospora sp. NPDC001159 | reverse complement strand
GGCCTCCGAGGACCGTCTGGGTTTCTGGGCCGAGCAGGCCCGCCGGCTGAGCTGGGCGGTCGAGCCCACCGAGACGCTCGACTGGTCCAACCCGCCCTTCGCCAGGTGGTTCGCCGACGGCAAGCTCAACGTGGCCTACAACTGCGTCGACCGCCACGTCGAGAACGGCCTGGGCGACCGGGTCGCCATCCACTTCGAGGGCGAGCCCGGCGACAGCCGCTCGATCACCTACGCCCAGCTCAAGGACGAGGTCTCCCGCGCCGCCAACGCGCTGCTGGAACTCGGCGTGCGCAAGGGCGACCGGGTGGCGGTCTACCTGCCGATGATCGCCGAGGCGGTCGTCGCGATGCTGGCCTGCGCCCGGATCGGTGCCACCCACTCGGTGGTCTTCGGCGGCTTCTCCGCCGACGCCGTGGCCTCCCGCATCCAGGACGCCCGGGCCAAGCTGGTCATCACCGCCGACGGCGGCTACCGCCGCGGCAAGCCCTCCGCCCTCAAGCCCGCCATCGACGAGGCCCTCACCAAGGTCGACGGCGTCGAGCACGTCCTGGTGGTGCGCCGCACCGGGCAGGAGATCGCCTGGACCGAGGGCCGTGACGT
Organism: Kitasatospora sp. NPDC001159; assembly: GCF_053598235.1. Classification (NCBI taxonomy): domain Bacteria; kingdom Bacillati; phylum Actinomycetota; class Actinomycetes; order Kitasatosporales; family Streptomycetaceae; genus Kitasatospora; species Kitasatospora sp. NPDC001159. Next base: position 936 of record NZ_JBSFJV010000274.1, on the reverse strand, counting down.
GTGGTGGCACGAGATCACCGCGCGCCAGTGCGCCGAGCACGCCCCCGAGGCGCACGACGCCGAGCACCCGCTGTTCATCCTGTACACCTCGGGCACCACCGGGAAGCCCAAGGGCATCCTGCACACCTCCGGCGGGTACCTCACCCAGGCCAGCTACACCCACCACGCGGTCTTCGACCTCAAGCCGGCCACCGACGTCTACTGGTGCACCGCCGACATCGGCTGGGTCACCGGCCACTCGTACATCGTCTACGGCCCGCTGGCCAACGGCGCCACCCAGGTGATCTACGAGGGCACCCCGGACACCCCGCACCAGGGCCGGTTCTGGGAGGTCGTCCAGAAGTACGGCGTGACGATCCTCTACACCGCGCCGACCGCGATCCGCACCTTCATGAAGTGGGGCGACGACATCCCCGCGAAGTTCGACCTGTCCTCACTGCGAGTGCTGGGCAGCGTCGGCGAGCCGATCAACCCCGAGGCGTGGATCTGGTACCGGGAGCACATCGGCGGCGGCACCTGCCCGATCGTGGACACCTGGTGGCAGACCGAGACCGGCGCGATCATGATCAGCCCGCTGCCGGGCGTCACCGAGACCAAGCCGGGCTCGGCCCAGCGCGCCCTGCCGGGCATCGCGGCCACCGTCGTCGACGACGAGGCCAACGAGGTCCCCAACGGCTCCGGCGGCTACCTCGTCCTCACCGAGCCGTGGCCGTCCATGCTCCGCACCATCTGGGGCGACGACCAGCGCTACATCGACACCTACTGGTCGCGCTTCCAGGGCCGCTACTTCGCCGGTGACGGCGCCAAGAAGGACGAGGACGGCGACATCTGGCTGCTCGGCCGGGTCGACGACGTCATGCTCGTCTCCGGCCACAACATCTCCACCACCGAGGTCGAGTCCGCCCTGGTCGGCCACCCCGCCGTCGCCGAGTCCGC
>NZ_JBSFJV010000272.1:0-1570 GCF_053598235.1 Kitasatospora sp. NPDC001159 | reverse complement strand
GCTCTCGCCTTGGGGGGGGGGGGCGGGCGTGGCCGAGGTCGGCGACCTGGGCCTCGCCCGCGGGATGCCGAACGTACGCGTCGGCAGTTCGGCTCAGGAAGTGCAGCCGGGCACCGATCCGATCGGCCGGCAGTTGTTCGGAGTGTTGTGGACCACCCGGCTTCTGACCAGGGTCATGCTGCCGAGGGCGTCCTGCCAGATACCGCCGCCGTTGCCCGCGCTGTTGCCTTCCACCGACGACGTGGTCAACGTGCTCGTGCCGGCGTTGTAGATGCCGCCGCCCAGGAGTCCGGCATGGTTGGACTCGATGCGGGTGGACGTGACCTGCATCGGGTGGCGGTCGTTGTAGATGCCGCCACCGTTGTTGAAGGCGCTGTTGTGGGAGATTTCCGAGTCGTTGATGACCAGGGAGTCTCCCGCGTCGAAGATCCCGCCCCCGTGCTCCGTCGCGTGGTTCCCCTTGATCGTCGTCCCGGTGAGCCGCGTCGTGCTACCCGGCCCGTTGTAGATCGCACCGCCCTGGATCGCCGAGTCGTCCTTGAAGACGCTGTCGGTGACTTCGAGAGTGCTGCCCCCGTTGACGAAGACGGCGCCACCGTTGTTGGCGATGCTGTTGGTCACGGCACTGTGACGGAGGGTCAGCCTGGCACCGTTGGTGGGCAGGTAGGCCCCGGCGTACTCGAGATATCCGCCACCGGTAGCCGTGATGCCTTCGACCGTCAGGTATCCGTTGGGGCCGTCGATCTCGGCGATTCGAAATCCCGTGGACGCGTCCGGGTCCCGGCGGATCGTGGTGTCGCGGCCCAGTAGCGTGACGGTGCCGGTGACCTGCGGCAGGGCGTTCGGGCCGAGACCGCCGGTCGATGCCGGGCTGCTGATGGTGTACACACACCGGGATGCCAGACGAATCGTGTTCGGCCCGGTGTTGTTGTTGGCGTTGGTGATGGCTTGATCGAGCGCGGCGATGTCGTTGCACGGGACCGACACCTCGGACTGCGCGTGCGCCGTCCCGGTGAACCCGAGCAGAGTGAGGGCCGGCACCGCCAGAGCCAGAGTTTTGACGCGGCGTCTACGCATACGTTCCTCCTTGACGACAGATTGCGACTACACGATCACAGATCGCGTCCGATATGCCCGTCATCCCTGCTTCCGTGGCGCGCCGTCGAGGGCGCTTGAGCGCATTCCGTCGCGCGTACACCACCGCCCAACCGCCGTACAGGGCCCGGACGTACACGCGTCGCGACGCTGGTGACGACGGGAACTGGCTCCGGGAAGACCGAGTCGTTCATCGTCTCCGTGCTCGACCACTGCCGCCGGGAGAAGGCGCGCGGCCGACGGGGGGTCAAGGCCGTTCTGCTGTACCCGATGACGCCGAAGCGGGTGCCCCATCTCCACCCGGGAGAAGGGGATCGAATTCCTCTGACCCGATAGACCGGCACATGCGAAAAACCCCCATCCGGAATCCGGATGGGGGTTCTTCTGAAGAATTGTTCGGCGGCGTCCTACTCTCCCACAGGGTCCCCCCTGCAGTACCATCGGCGCTGTGAGGCTTAGCTTCCGGGTTCGGAAT
>NZ_JBSFJV010000271.1:0-1616 GCF_053598235.1 Kitasatospora sp. NPDC001159 | reverse complement strand
GGCGGGACCGGGGCCGGTGCGGCTGACGACGAGAGTCATTGTTGTCAGACCGGGGCCGGGCCACCATGGTGGCCCGGCGCCTTCGGCATGTCGCCGTCAGTTAGGTGTGGCGGGGCCGCTCAGGTGGGGTCCTGCGGTGGGAAGTTCCGGTCGAGGATCGCGGTCCAGGTCGGCAGGGCGACGAAGCGGACGGTGTCGTCGGCCTGGGCCTGGACGAGTTCCAGAAGGGCCGCGACGAACGGTGCTGCGGCGTTGTCGGCCGGGAGGGCGGCTGCGGCGTCATGGAGTCGCTGGTGGGCGGCGGGGAAGGCGTCCTTGGCCCTCGCGTCCTGTTCCTTGACCTTCGCGGCGCTGGCCTCCATTAGGATCCGCTCGATCGTGTAGGTGGGGCACTGGTCGGTGTGCCAGATCTCCGTGACGGTCATGTCACGGCCGATCGAGATGGTGCGGATGTCGCCGCTGTCCGGTCCGGCTTGGCAGTCCTCGCAGTCGATACGGCGGCGGGTGCTCGGCTGCTCGGCGTGGGAGTCGGTCACAGGGCATCGGTTCCTTCCTGTGCTGCGGGCCGGGTGTGGGGACCGGCCCGGAGCGCCTATCCAACGCCCGTCGAACTTCAAGGGCAACACCTTTGCGATCCGTCAGAACTGGCTGCGACGCACGCTCGGACGAGTGGGCCGGGCCCAGGGCTGCGTCGTTCTCGCGATGTGTCCGTGTTGATCACGTGATGCCGAGGGTGGCCAGCGGCCGGGTGGCGTCGCGGGAGTGCTTGCGCAGGCCAGCGGCGATGTTGTCGCAGCCGGTCAGGCGGAGGGCGCCGATGGCCAGGTTGCGCAGGGCTGCCATGGCGCGGGGTGCGGTCCCGGTCCGGACGCGGGAGGCGTCCTCGTCGAACGTGGTGTCGCGCACGTGGTGGATCTTGTTCTCGATGCCCCAGTGCTCGCGGACGCGGCGGGCGATCTCGGCGGCTCCGGCCTGCTGGGCGGTCAGGCTGGTGACCGCGTAGACGCGTTCGAGGGTGATCTTGCCGGTGGACACGGTGCGGCGGCGCCGGACGATCTGCAGGGCCTGGTCCGCGTGGGGGAACGGCAGCTCGGCGACGGTGGAGACCTTGATCCGGCGGATCTCGTCCCTTCCGTGCGCGGTGGCGCGGGTCCTGTCCAGCAGCGGGATGTCCTTCCAGGGCAGCCGCTTGAGCTGCCGGTGCAGGGTGGGCTGGTTGCCCTTGATGAGTGCGATGTAGTGGGCGTGCTTGTCCTCGACCAGGAAGCGGGCGGTTTCGATCTGGCTGTGCAGGGCGTCGAAGGTGACCACGTATCCGGTCAATTCCAGTGGGGTGAGCATGGGTTGGAACACGGTGATCTCGTTGGTCTTGGCGTCGACCTCGCGCTGGGTAAGGACCAGGCCGTCGGAGCTCATCGCCGCGAGCAGGTGGACCTGGGTGCCGTCGGGGCGGCGGGCGCCGCGCACGGTCTTGCCGTCCACCGCGAGTCCGGGTGCGGACGGGGCCGCCTGCCGGGCCGCTCAGATGGGGAGCATGGAAGGAAGCCCCACGATGGCCGCACCGATGAAGTACCCACTCGAATTGCGTGAGCGTGCGGTGGCGATGTACCGGTCCG
>NZ_JBSFJV010000270.1:0-1657 GCF_053598235.1 Kitasatospora sp. NPDC001159 | reverse complement strand
TTCAGCGATTCCAGGTGCTGGACGTTGACGGTGGTGATGACGTCGATCCCGGCGGCGAGCAGCTCCTCGACGTCCTGCCAGCGCTTGGCGTGCCGCCCGCCGGGGATGTTGGTGTGCGCCAGCTCGTCCACCAGGACGACGGCCGGGCGGCGGGCGAGCACCGCGTCGACGTCCATCTCCTCGAACTCGGTGTCCCGGTAGTGCCGGCGGACACGGGGGACCACCTCCAGGTCGTCGAGCATCCCGGCGGTGTGCTTGCGCCCGTGGGTCTCGATGAAGCCGACGACCACATCCGCCCCGCGATCCCGCCGCCGGTGCGCCTCGTCCAGCATCCGGTACGTCTTGCCGACGCCGGGAGCCGAGCCGAGGTAGACCCGCAGCCGTCCGCGGCGGTGCACGGTGCCGGGGGTGAGGTCAGGGGACATGGGCGTTGCGCTTTCTGACGAAGGGTGCCGGTACGGGCGTGCTGTCGACTTCCACGCGGAGAGGTGAGGTGCCTCGCTAGGCGGACGGGAAAAGCGGGCGACCGACCCGGAAGCGGCAGGTGTGTCCACCGCGCCCGGGTCGGTCCCGATCCTCAGCGTGCCGAGGAGATCACTTCGCCTCGCTCACGGCCTTGTTCAGCAGGACGACATTGACGCCCTCCTGACCGAGGAAGCCGAGCGAGCGGCCCTCGGTGTACTTGTCGACCAGCTGGTTCAGAGTCTCGGACGGGATGTTCTGTTCCCTGGCGACCCGGTTGACCTGCTCCTTGGCGTACGCGACGGAGATGTGCGGGTCGAGGCCGGAGCCGGAGGTGGTCAGTGCGTCGGCCGGGACGCTCGCCGGGTCGACGCCGTCGAAGGCGGCGACGGCGGCGCGGCGGTCGTTGACGGCCTTGAGCAGGTCGTCGCTGTTCGGGCCGAGGTTGCTGGCGCCCGAGTTGTCGCCGGCGTAGTTGTTGGCGGAGGGCCGGGGCTGGAACCACTTGGGGTCCGGCTTGGGCTCCTCCTTCGGGTCGTCCGGGTTGGCCTTGGGCAGGTTGTAGTTCTGGCCGAGCAGGCTGGAACCGACCTCCTTGCCGTCGGACTTCACGATCGAGCCGTTGGCCTTGTCGCTGAAGGCGACCTGGCTGATGCCGGTGATCAGCAGCGGGTAGGCGATGCCGCACAGGACGGTCATCACCAGCAGCGCCCGCAGCGCGGTGAGGTGGGTGCGCACGATGGTGGGCATGGTTCTCGTTCTCTCAGCTCAGACCGGGGATGAACTGGACGATCAGGTCGATCAGCTTGATGCCGACGAACGGCACCACCAGACCGCCGACGCCGTAGATCCCGATGTTGCGGGCCAGCAGCGAACTCGCGTCGGAGGGCCGGTACTTCACGCCGCGCAGCGCGAGCGGGATCAGGCCGATGATGACCAGGGCGTTGAAGATGATCGCCGAGGTGATCGCGGACTGGGGGCTGTGCAGGCCCATGATGTTCAGGTGCTTCAGGCCCGGGTAGACCCCGGCGAACATCGCGGGGATGATCGCGAAGTACTTGGCCACGTCGTTCGAGATCGAGAACGTGGTCAGCGCGCCACGGGTGATCAGCAGCTGCTTGCCGATCTCCACGATCTCGATCAGCTTGGTCGGGTTGGAGTCCAGGTCGACCATGTTGCCGGCCTCCTTGGCCGC
>NZ_JBSFJV010000269.1:0-1663 GCF_053598235.1 Kitasatospora sp. NPDC001159 | reverse complement strand
CTCAGAAGCCGTTGTCGTACCGATCGTGGGACGTGCCGGTCGAACGGGCGTCTCGATGGGGTGATCGTAGGCCGGTCGGCGCATGAAGGCAGGGCCTCTTGGTAGCTCGAAGGTTGTCGAAGCCGTTCGAGGTTCCAGGAGGCCCTGGTGTCGCAGTCTTCCGTACCGCTGCCCGTCGAGTCCAACTCGACTCGCCTGCAGTGTGATTGCCTCGCGCACGTGTACGGGAACGCGGCCGATCGCCCGGAGAGGCGGCGCCGGTACCCGTCGGACATGACGGATGAGGAGTGGGTGGTTGTCCGTGCGTCGCTGCCGGTACCGGGGTGGCTGGAGGGCTGGGGCGGGCAGCCGGAAGGCTACTGTCACCGGCAGATGTTCGACGCCGTGCGCTACCTGGTCGCCGGCGGCATCTCCTGGCGGGCGATGCCCGTCGACTTCCCGGCGTGGGACCGGGTCTATGCCTTCTACCGGCGCTGGCGCGACCAGGGCTTGATCAAGGAACTGCACGACCGGCTGCGGGGCAGGGTCCGCGAGGCCGACGGGCGGGATCCGGAGCCGACGGCGGGGATCATCGACTCGCAGTCGGTGCGGGCTGCCGCGTCGGTGCCGAGGTCCACGTCCGGCTACGACGGCGGGAAGAAAGTGCCGGGACGCAAGCGGCACATCGTGGTGGATAGCCTCGGGCTGCTGCTGGCCGTGGTGGTCACCGCCGCGTCCGTTACCGACCGCGACGCCGCGCGAACCCTCCTGGCCCGGCTGCGTGAGCGGTTCTGGTGGCTGACCCTGGTGTGGGCGGACGGCGGCTACACCGGCCGCCTGGTCGACATCGCCATGAGTGCCTGGCGGATCGCGTTGACGGTGGTCAAGCGCAGTGACGACACCACCGGGTTCGTCGTGCTGCCGAAGAGGTGGCTGGTGGAGCGCACGTTCGCGTGGCTGATGCGCTCACGCCGCCTCGCGCGGGACTACGAGGCCCGCACTGACACCGCCGAGGCGATGATCTGGTGGTCGATGACCATGGTCATGAGCCGTCGCTTGGCCGGCCGGCGATGCTGAAACGGCCCGGCACATCCTCGGCCAGCCAGCCGCGCTCGACCAGGCGCTTCGCCTTCGACCGCACTCCTTCGACCTTCGCCGGGACCACGTCCAGCCCCAGCCCAGCCGCGATCTCCTGGCAGCCCATCGCCTCGCTCGATCCCGAGTGTTGACGGTTCGCCAGAAGGTGGACGATCCGCTGGTAGTCCGGTGCCAGCGCGGTCGCGTCCAGTCCATCCCGGCGTACCGGCACCACCGACCCGGCCACCGCCGCCCGAACCGGAGCCCGGCCGGCCCGCTCCGAGGGCTTGTCCGCGGGCACCGCCGCCATCTCCTGCCCGCGCGGCGCGGACAGGACCTGATCGACCCTCTCCCGGGCGATCACCCACCGCTCCCAGTCGGTCTCCGCCTCCGCCAGCTCGGCCTGGATCCGGTCCGCCTCCTCGCGCAACGACTCCACCCGCTGCCGCGCTACCAGCTCCCGCTCCTCCAGCAGCCCCACCACCGACGCCATCCGGCACCTCCACCGACAACACGATCCCGATGGATCAAGCCTGCCGTCCGGCGGCCGACACTATGCCTCACCAGCGGAAATACACCGATCACGTCCGATAAGACAACGGCTTCT
>NZ_JBSFJV010000268.1:0-1669 GCF_053598235.1 Kitasatospora sp. NPDC001159 | reverse complement strand
CCAGCCCTCGCGCGGGGTCTCGGTGATGATGACCTCGTCGGGGGAGAGGGTGATCGTCTCGCCGTCCAGCTCGACGCTGGTCTGGCCGTTGGCGCGCAGTTCGGCGGCCAGGCGGGCGGCGTCGGTGGCGGCGACGGCCTTGGCGACGTCCTGCACGCCCTTGCCGAAGCGCTTGCCCAGCGCGCGGAAGTTGGCCTTGGCACTGGTGTCGACCAGCGAGCCGCCGCCCGCCCCGGACGGGGACGACGCAGCGAGGGACTCCAGGGTGGAGACGTTGAGTTCCTCGGCGATCTGCGCGCGCAGGTCGGCGGGCAGCTCCTCCCAGCCCTGGGCGGCGATCAGCGCGCGGGAGAGCGGCTGGCGGGTCTTCACGCCGGACTCGGCGCGGGTGGCCCGGCCGAGCTCGACCAGGCGGCGGACCAGCGTCATGTGCCGGGAGAGCTCGGTGTCGATCAGGGCCTCGTCGGCCTCCGGCCAGGTGGCCAGGTGCACCGAGGACGGGGCGTCCGGGGCGACCGGGACGACCAGGTCCTGCCAGACCCGCTCGGTGATGAACGGGGTGAGCGGGGCCATCAGGCGGGTGACCGTCTCCAGCGCCTCGTGCAGGGTGGCGAGCGCGGCGGCGTCACCCTGCCAGAAGCGGCGGCGGCCGCGGCGGACGTACCAGTTGGACAGGTCGTCGACGAAGCCGGAGAGCAGCTTGCCGGCGCGCTGGGTGTCGTACGCCTCGAAGGCGGCGTCGACCTCACGGACCAGGGTGTTCAGCTCGGAGAGCACCCAGCGGTCCAGCTGCGGGCGGTCGGCCGGGGCCGGGTCGCTCGCGGAGGGCGCCCAGTCGCAGGTGCGGGCGTACAGGGCCTGGAAGGCGACGGTGTTCCAGTAGGTGAGGAGGGTCTTGCGGACCACCTCCTGGATGGTGCCGTGACCGACCCGGCGGGCCGACCAGGGCGAGCCGCCGGCCGCCATGAACCAGCGCACGGCGTCGGCGCCGTGCTGGTCCATCAGCGGGATCGGCTGCAGGATGTTGCCCAGGTGCTTGGACATCTTGCGGCCGTCCTCGGCCAGGATGTGGCCCAGGCAGACGACGTTCTCGTAGCTGTTCTTGTCGAACACCAGGGTGCCGACCGCCATCAGCGTGTAGAACCAGCCGCGGGTCTGGTCGATCGCCTCGGAGATGAACTGCGCCGGGTAGCGCTTCTCGAACAGCTCCTTGTTCTGGTACGGGTAGCCGTACTGGGCGAACGGCATCGAGCCCGAGTCGTACCAGGCGTCGATCACCTCGGGCACGCGGGTGGCGGTGCCACCGCAGTCGCGGCAGGCGAAGGTGACCGCGTCGATGTACGGGCGGTGCGGGTCGAGGCCGCTCTGGTCGGTGCCGGTGAGCCCGGTCAGCTCGGCCAGCGAGCCGACGCAGGTGAGGTGGCCCTCCTCGCAGCGCCAGATCGGCAGCGGGGTGCCCCAGTAGCGGTTGCGGCTGAGCGCCCAGTCGATGTTGTTGTTCAGCCAGTCACCGAAGCGGCCGTGCTTGACCGTCTCCGGGAACCAGTTGGTGGCCTCGTTCTCGCGGATCAGCGCGTCCTTGACGGCGGTGGTCCGGATGTACCAGGACGGCTGCGCGTAGTAGAGCAGCGCGGTGTGGCAGCGCCAGCAGTGCGGGTAGCTGTGCTCG
>NZ_JBSFJV010000267.1:0-1727 GCF_053598235.1 Kitasatospora sp. NPDC001159 | reverse complement strand
AGCAGGAACACCGTCGTGTCCACCAAGCCCGCTACCAGGACAGACTCCGCCTCGCAGCCTGAAGCACCACTCACTCAGGACGAACTGCACCCATCAGCGATCGCCTCCGTGAGCTGTCGCAACTGCGTGTCAGGCTCGGGGACGAGATACAGCACTTCCGGGAGTCGTCCACATTTCTCGAACCGCAGGTCAAAGGCCTGGTAGCTTCCCAGCACGTCCGCGAGGGCAGAGTAGACGAGCGCATCTATTCGGCTCTCGTCGAGGAACGGGAAAAGCACGGTGACATGGGCTGGAACCCCGGCCTGAGCTGAGGGGTCGAGCCGTTCACGCCACCCGCGGACGGACGGCTCCGCCTCCGGGATCCGGACGATGAGCCCCGTCTGGCCCGCCTGAAACGCACTGGTGCTGTCATCTGCCATGACACCGCATGGTGTCACCTCTGGCCGCGACCGCCTGGGTCGGCCTGGCACCGGTGGTGTGCGCGATCAGCGGTGGCGTGGCCCGCGGGCCCGAGACGGCCCGACGGGCCAGGCACCCCAGGGCGGGCAGAGCACGGCCCGGACGGCGGCAGGGCGCAGCGGGGCGGCGCGGCAGCAGGCAGGACAGGCCCGAGCCGGGCCCAGGCACGGCCCGGGCAGCGCCACCAGGGCCCCGGCGGCAGCACGGCCGAGCCGGGGTTGAGGGGTATCCGCCCACGTCACAGGGCACGACAGCACCCCACGCGACAGGGGGCGCGACAGCAGGCGCGACGCCTCCGGCAGACCACGGAAGCAAAAGCCCGAGCGATCTGACGACGCGCCCGAAGCCCGCCGAGAAGCGCTCCAGGCCGTCCCTGCCCGCCTGCACCCACCGCGTTCGAGGGAACGCGGCGGCCAGGCCCGGCGGGGGCGGCCTGGCGGCCTTCGGGGGCCGCCCACGCGTCCCCAGCCCACCCCGCCCCACCGAGCGGCCGGCACCAGCCGGACGCGAGAGAAGAAGAGGCCCGCCGCAGGCGCAGCGAACCCTCAACGCCACCGCCCCACCCAACCGGCCAACCACCACCCACAAAGCCAAGGACAGGAAGGGGAAGGAGAGGGTTGTCGGGGTGGCGAGTTCTGCCTTGACGGCCACTCACCATGGCCTCTGACCTGCGTATTTGCCCGGAATCTGGGTGCAGCGGCCGGGAAGGGCGCCGACTGGTTGGTGCACCGGTTCGTAACCCCGGTTGTCGCACCGGTAAGTGCACCCGTTGTCGGATCGTGACCGTAGGGGCCGGTCTTGGGGAGAAATGTGGGGAGAACCGCGGGCTTCCATACGGTGCTTGCCGCCGCCGGGGCGGCGGGCACCGCCCCTTTGAGGAGTCCGTGATGGCGATGCCGCCCGAGATCGACCACGCCGTGGTCGCTGCTCTGTTCCAGTTCCGGATGGCCACGGCCGAGCAGCTGCGCGTCCTGCACACCCCCGACAGCCAGCCGGAGCTGATGCGCCGGCGCCTTCGCCAGCTGAAGGCCGAGGGCCTGGTCGAGGACGTCGTCCTCCCACAGGCCGGACGGCTGCGGGCCTGGTTCCTGACCGAGCGGGGCGCGCGGATCGCCGCCCGCTTCCCGGAACTGCGCGGCGTTGCCTCCCCGCCACTGCCGGAGGACAAGACCGAGGCTAGGAGCGTGGGTCAGTAACGAGCAAGCGGCTCCGCTCCCGTCACCGACGGATCGGTCGCGGCGGCCTCGGCGGGGCCTGTGTGGGGTTCG
>NZ_JBSFJV010000266.1:0-1753 GCF_053598235.1 Kitasatospora sp. NPDC001159 | reverse complement strand
GCGATCGCGGAGATCGTGGTGACCACCGAGCCCACCTCGACCACGAACATCACCGGGTTCTTGACCATCACCCGGGGGTCGAGCTTCTTCACCGCGTCCGGCAACGAGGTGACGATCAGTTTGGGGTCGAGCAGCCCGCTGGCCACTCTGTGGGAAGCCTTGCCGTCGGACTTACCGACCGGCGCAGGAGAAGGAGTGAGCGTAGGTGTGGACATCAGGAGAGACCTTCCGCGAGCGGCCCGAGGGCCAGGGCCGGGAAGTAGGTGAGGCCGACGACGATCAGGACGACGCCCGACAGCAGGCCCACGAACAGCGGCTTGTGGGTGGGCAGGGTGCCCGGAGTGGCCGGAACCGGCTGCTGCTGGGCCAGCGAGCCCGCCAGCGCCAGCACGAACACCATCGGAAGGAAACGGCCGAACACCATGCACAGGCCCAGCGCCGTGTCGTACCAGTCGGTGTTCACAGTGATGCCGGCGAACGCCGAACCGTTGTTGTTGCTCGCGGAGGTGAACGCGTACAGCACCTCGGAGAAACCGTGGGCGCCCGAGTTGAGCATCCCGGCCCGCTCACCCGGCAGCGCCATCGCCACACCCGTGCCGACCAGCACCAGCGCCGGCGTCGTCAGGATGTACAGAGAGGCGAACTTCATCTCACGGCCGCCGAGCTTCTTGCCCAGGTACTCCGGTGTGCGCCCGACCATCAGACCGGCCACGAACACCGCCACGATCGCCAGGATCAGCATGCCGTACAGACCGGAACCGGTACCGCCGGGCGCGATCTCACCCAGCATCATGTTGAAGATCGCGATGCCACCGCCGAACGGCGTGAACGAGTCGTGGAACGCGTCCACCGCACCGGTGGAGGTCAGCGTGGTCGAGGCGGCGAACAGCGAACTGGCGGCAACGCCGAAACGCTGCTCCTTGCCCTCCATCGCCGCACCCGCCGCCTGCAGCGCGGCACCGTGGTGCTGCGACTCGGCGAAGGTCATGAGCGCGGCGGAGCCGACCCAGAAGATCGCCATAACGGCGACGATCGCGTAGCCCTGGCGGTTGTCCCCGACCATCTTGCCGAACGTGCGCGGCAGCGCGAAGGAGATCACCAGCAGCAGGAAGATCTCCAGCCAGTTGGTGAAACCGGTCGGGTTCTCGAACGGGTGCGCCGAGTTGGCGTTGAAGAAGCCGCCACCGTTGGTACCCAGCTCCTTGATGACCTCCTGGGAGGCCACCGGGCCGCCCGGGATCTTCTGCACGTCACCCGCGAGGTTGGTGACCTCGTGGAAGCCGTGGAAGTTCTGGATCACGCCGTTGGCGGCCAGGACCAGCGCGAACACGATCGCCAGCGGCAGCAGGAGACGCAGGTTGATCCGGACCAGGTCCACCCAGAAGTTGCCGACCCGATCCGTCCTGTTGCGGGTGAAGCCCCGGATCAGCGCGGCCACGATGGCGATGCCGACGGCCGCGGAGACGAAGTTCTGCACCGCCAGGCCCGCCATCTGCACCAGGTGGCCCATCGCGGACTCGCCGCTGTAGGACTGCCAGTTGGTGTTGGTGACGAACGAGATCGCGGTGTTCCAGGCCTGGTGGCCCTCCATCTGCGGAACGCCCAGGTTCAGCAGCAGGAAGGTCTGGAGCCGGATCAGGCCGTAGAGGAAGAGCACAGAGACGGCCGAGAAGGCCAGCACCGAGCGCAGGTACACCGGCCAGCGCTGATCGGCGTCACCGTCGACGCCGATCAGCTTGTAGACGCCGCGCTC
>NZ_JBSFJV010000265.1:0-1829 GCF_053598235.1 Kitasatospora sp. NPDC001159 | reverse complement strand
GGCGACGGCCTCCGCCAGGTTGGCGAAGATCGTGGTGAGCCAGAGCCACACGGTGATGGCCCAGGCGAACACGGACGGGTTGGCGATCGCGGAGACGGTGGTGACCACCGAGCCCACCTCGACCACGAACATCACCGGGTTCTTGACCATCACCCGGGGGTCGAGCTTCTTCACCGCGTCCGGCAGGGACGCGACGATCAGCTTGGGGTCGAGGAGGCCGCTCGACACTCTGTGCGGCGCGGCGGGCTCGGCCTTGTCGGCCGGTGCGGGGTTGAGCGTGGGGGTGGACATCAGGAGAGACCTTCCGCGAGCGGCCCGAGGGCCAGGGCCGGGAAGTAGGTGAGGCCGACGACGATCAGGACGACGCCGGACAGCAGGCCCACGAACAGCGGCTTGTGGGTGGGCAGGGTGCCCGGAGTGGCCGGAACCGGCTGCTGCTGCGCGAGCGAGCCCGCCAGCGCCAGGACGAAGACGATCGGCAGGAAGCGGCCGAACACCATGCACAGGCCCAGCGCCGTGTCGTACCAGTCGGTGTTGACCGTGATGCCGGCGAACGCCGAGCCGTTGTTGTTGGCCGCGGACGTGAACGCGTACAGCACCTCGGAGAAGCCGTGGGCACCCGAGTTGAGCATCCCGGCCCGCTCACCCGGCAGGGCCATCGCCACACCCGTGCCGACCAGCACGATGGTCGGGGTGGTGAGGATGTACAGCGAGGCGAACTTCATCTCCCGGCCCCCGAGCTTCTTGCCCAGGTACTCGGGGGTGCGGCCGACCATCAGACCGGCGACGAACACCGCGACGATCGCCAGGATCAGCATCCCGTACAGGCCGGAACCGGTACCGCCGGGCGCGATCTCACCGAGCATCATGTTGAAGATCGTCAGACCGCCGCCGAACGGCGTGAACGAGTCGTGGAACGCGTCCACCGCACCGGTCGAGGTCAGCGTCGTCGAGGCGGCGAACAGCGAACTGGCGGCGATGCCGAAGCGCTGCTCCTTGCCCTCCATCGCACCGCCGGCCGCCTGCAGGGCGGTGCCGTGGTGCTGCGACTCGGCGAAGGTCATCAGAGCCACCGAGGCGACCCAGAACAGCCCCATCACGGCGACGATCGCGTAGCCCTGGCGGTTGTCACCGACCATCTTGCCGAAGGTGCGCGGCAGCGCGAACGGGATCACCAGCAGCAGGAAGATCTCCAGCCAGTTGGTGAAACCGGTCGGGTTCTCGAACGGGTGCGCCGAGTTGGCGTTGAAGAAGCCGCCGCCGTTGGTGCCCAGCTCCTTGACGACCTCCTGGGAGGCCACCGGGCCGCCCGGGATCTTCTGCACGTCGCCGGCCAGGTTGGCGACCTCGTGGAAGCCGTGGAAGTTCTGGATCACGCCGTTGGCGGCCAGGACCAGCGCGAACACGAACGCGAGCGGCAGCAGCAGACGGAGGTTGATCCGGACCAGGTCCACCCAGAAGTTGCCGACCCGGTCGGTCCTGTTGCGGGTGAAGCCCCGGATGAGCGTGGCCACGACGGCGATGCCGACGGCCGCAGAGACGAAGTTCTGCACCGCCAGGCCCGCCATCTGCACCAGGTGGCCCATCGCGGACTCGCCGCCGTAGGACTGCCAGTTGGTGTTGGTGACGAACGAGATCGCGGTGTTCCAGGCCTGGTGGCCCTCCATCTGCGGAACACCCAGGTTCAGCAGCAGGAAGGTCTGGAGGCGGATCAGGCCGTAGAGGAAGAGCACCGAGACGGCCGAGAAGGCCAGCACCGAGCGCAGGTACACCGGCCAGCGCTGATCGGCGTCACCGTCGACGCCGATCAGCTTGTAGACGCCGCGCTC
>NZ_JBSFJV010000264.1:0-1831 GCF_053598235.1 Kitasatospora sp. NPDC001159 | reverse complement strand
CTGAGGACAAGCCCTCGGCCTATTAGTACCGGTCAACTCCACCCCTCACAGGGCTTCCATATCCGGCCTATCAACCCAGTCGTCTACTGGGAGCCTTACCCTCTCAAGGAGGTGGGAGTGCTCATCTCGAAGCAGGCTTCCCGCTTAGATGCTTTCAGCGGTTATCCCTCCCGAACGTAGCCAACCAGCCATGCCCTTGGCAGAACAACTGGCACACCAGAGGTTCGTCCGTCCCGGTCCTCTCGTACTAGGGACAGCCCTTCTCAACACTCCTACGCGCACAGCGGATAGGGACCGAACTGTCTCACGACGTTCTAAACCCAGCTCGCGTACCGCTTTAATGGGCGAACAGCCCAACCCTTGGGACCTACTCCAGCCCCAGGATGCGACGAGCCGACATCGAGGTGCCAAACCATCCCGTCGATATGGACTCTTGGGGAAGATCAGCCTGTTATCCCCGGGGTACCTTTTATCCGTTGAGCGACGGCGCTTCCACAAGCCACCGCCGGATCACTAGTCCCTACTTTCGTACCTGCTCGACCCGTCAGTCTCACAGTCAAGCTCCCTTGTGCACTTACACTCAACACCTGATTGCCAACCAGGCTGAGGGAACCTTTGGGCGCCTCCGTTACTTTTTAGGAGGCAACCGCCCCAGTTAAACTACCCACCAGACACTGTCCCTGATCCGGATCACGGACCCAGGTTAGACATCCAGCACGACCAGAGTGGTATTTCAACGGCGACTCCACAACAACTGGCGTTGCTGCTTCAAAGTCTCCCACCTATCCTACACAAGCCGAACCGAACACCAATATCAAGCTATAGTAAAGGTCCCGGGGTCTTTCCGTCCTGCTGCGCGAAACGAGCATCTTTACTCGTAATGCAATTTCACCGGGCCTATGGTTGAGACAGTCGAGAAGTCGTTACGCCATTCGTGCAGGTCGGAACTTACCCGACAAGGAATTTCGCTACCTTAGGATGGTTATAGTTACCACCGCCGTTTACTGGCGCTTAAGTTCTCAGCTTCGCCTGGACGAATCCAAGCTAACCGGTCCCCTTAACGTTCCAGCACCGGGCAGGCGTCAGTCCGTATACATCGCCTTACGGCTTCGCACGGACCTGTGTTTTTAGTAAACAGTCGCTTCTCGCTGGTCTCTGCGGCCACCCCCAGCTCGGAGTGCAAGACTCGTCACCAGGAATGGCCCCCCTTCTCCCGAAGTTACGGGGGCATTTTGCCGAGTTCCTTAACCATAGTTCACCCGAACGCCTCGGTATTCTCTACCTGACCACCTGAGTCGGTTTGGGGTACGGGCCGCCATGAAACTCGCTAGAGGCTTTTCTCGACAGCATAGGATCATCCACTTCACCACAATCGGCTCGGCATCAGGTCTCAGCCTTAACGTGAGGCGGATTTGCCTACCCCACGGCCTACACCCTTACCCCGGGACAACCACCGCCCGGGCTGGACTACCTTCCTGCGTCACCCCATCGCTCACCTACTACCCCGTTGGGTCACCGGCTCCACCACTTCCCTTTGCCCGAAGGCTCCGGGACGGCTTCACGGGCTTAGCATCAAGAGGTTCAGCGTTGGCGCTTCAAAGCGGGTACGGGAATATCAACCCGTTGTCCATCGACTACGCCTGTCGGCCTCGCCTTAGGTCCCGACTTACCCTGGGCAGATCAGCTTGACCCAGGAACCCTTGGTCAATCGGCGCAAGAGTTTCCCACTCTTGTATCGCTACTCATGCCTGCATTCTCACTCGTATACCGTCCACGACTCGATTCCTCGGCCGCTTCACCCGGCACACGACGCTCCCCTACCCATCACAGC
>NZ_JBSFJV010000263.1:0-1872 GCF_053598235.1 Kitasatospora sp. NPDC001159 | reverse complement strand
AGTACCGGCCCGACACCCTCGACGGCTTCATAGCCGGCACCGGCCTGACCCTCGACACCCCAACGTCACCCTGACGAGCCGAAGTCAGTAACTACCCGGCCTTGGTGGAACTTCAGTCTCCTACACGTACCCCGCGTGCGGGCACACCGCGATGGTCACCTCGGAGGCGGCGGCGAAGAAGCATGGCCGGTGCTGGAAGTGCCAGCAGGAATGGTGGCGGGAGAACGAGCCGCGGATGAAGGCGGAGCTGTCGGCTGCGGCGAAGGCCGCCGCCGGCCGGGCGGCCGAGCTGCTGGATGCCGTCGCACTGGCGCCGGATGTCCCGGCTCCGCTGGCGACCGAGTGGCGGTGGTGGGCGGCCAAGTACCTTCAGGGCGCCATCGCCGCCGAGGAGGTCATGGGCAAGGACGGCGAGCGTGACCGGGTGCTGGCGAAGGTGACGGCCGCCGCCGCGACCCTGCTGCCCTCGACACAGGATGCCGGGCGGGCCGCGGCCCAGGAGGGTGTGCTGCGGATTCTCGACCAGGCGCACTGGGCCCAGGGCTGGTTCCACCAGCTCACCGGACGCGGGCCCCGCCGAGCACCGCAGGACCACTTGGAGAACCTGGCCTGGCTGCTGGGCGAGGTCCTGGCCGACTGGTCGCAGAGCGCGGCCGAGGCCGTCGCCGCGAACCGGGCGGACGGCCATGCCCCGCCCACCACCGCCGAACTCACCCGGAGTCTGACCCGGGCGGTGCTCTCCTTGAAGGACGAGTTCGTCCGCGACAGCCCGCTGGAGCATCTGGCCCGCACCTACAAGGAGCTGCGGGTGCCGGTGGTGCCGGACGGCAAGGGCCGGTACGGCCGCCTGGACGTGGTGATCTGGACGCCGGGCGGCACGGACATCGTGGTGGAGATCGACTCCGCACCGAACGCGGCCTCCGCGCAGAAGCTCGCCTTCGCCCGCGACGCCGGGGCCTTCCCGCTGTGGGTCCGCTTCGGCTCCGGCGGCATTGAGAAGATCGATGGCGTGATGGTCCTCGACATCCGCGACGCTGTACGCGGCGTGTGTGAGGCAGGAAGTGGCGGCTGAGACACGCAGGCCAGGCGCCCGGCGGGGCTCCCTCTGGGCGCCTGGCCTGCGGCCCGCCGACAGATGCGCGGCCAACGGGGACACCCCTTCCCCGTGTCGCTCTCTGCCGGATAGGGCCGTCCCGGGACTGCTCGATCCCGGTTTGATCAGGTACTCTGCGCCGGGGCGCCGGCCGGACCTGCGAGACGCACACCTCCCGGGCCATCACCGGCCGGGCGCCCGCACGCCCTTCAGGAGGCGCCCGGCTCCTCGGTGCCGGGGCGGCCGGCCTTCTTCAACTTCATCAGGGCCTTGTTCCGGTTCTCCACACCCGCCCAGTAGGGATGGGCGTACAGTTCGGCGCCGACGGCGCTGAACGCCGCGCGGTTGTCCTCGCTCGGATCGGAAGCCCAAACGGCCTCGGCCTCGTAGGTCAGGGGGAAATTCGTCGGTGTCGGACACCGGCACATCGTAGATCGCACACAGGTGCGACCCGATGGTGCCCCGCAGAACCCCTGGACAGCCGTCACCCGGACGCCGCAGTCGCGGGATTCCGGGACGGCTCCCTCCCGTTGAAACGACGGGAGGGAGCACCCGGCCGAGCCAGCCAGGCACCTCCTCCCCGCGTCCACCGAGGGTGAACCCGGGTCGCTACTGCTGCGCCTCTGCGAGTTCCCGGACCGCGCGGGCGAGATCGAGGATGGCCAGGGCGATCGCGCCGAGCCCTGCCCTTGCCGATAACCTCATCCGCACTGGTGAGAGGCTCTGCGCGACGGTGCACTGGTGTCGTCCTCGTCGGTCGGTCAGGCACTCTGGCTGAG
>NZ_JBSFJV010000262.1:0-1888 GCF_053598235.1 Kitasatospora sp. NPDC001159 | reverse complement strand
GGTGGTGTAGTCGGGGGCGGGCAGGGCGCGGCGGTCCAGCTTGCCGTTCGCGGTCAGCGGGAGCCCATCCAGCACCACGACGGCGGCGGGCACCAGGTGTTCCGGCAGGCGGTCTCGTAGGAAGCCGCGCAGCGTGGCGCCTGACGCGGGGGCCGCGGTCACAGCGTAGGCGATCAGCCTCCGGTCGCCGGGCGTGTCCTCGCGGACCGCGGCGGCGGCCTGCGTGACCTCCGGGTGGGCGGCCAACGCGGCCTCCACCTCGCCGAGTTCGATCCGGAAGCCGCGCAGCTTGACCTGGTCGTCGGTGCGGCCGAGGTACTCCAACTGCCCGTCCGCCGTCCAGCGGGCCAGGTCGCCGGTGCGGTACATGCGCCCTCCCTGCCCGCCATCGCGCAGGAGGGGCCCATGGCCCGGCGCCCCGAACGGGCAGGCGACGAAGCGCTCGGCGGTCAGGCCGGGTCGGCCCAGGTAGCCGCGTGCGAGGCCGTTCCCTGCCAGGTAGAGCTCGCCCGGCACCCCGACCGGGACCGGCCGCAGCGCGGCATCCAGCAGATACACCCGGGTGTTGGTGATCGGCCGGCCGATCGGCGGGGTGCCGCTGCCTGCCAGCGGCTCGCTCATGGTGGCGCAGACGGTGGACTCGGTCGGTCCGTAGGCGTTGATCATCCGCCGTCCGGGTGACCAGCGCTCGACCAGCGCCGGCGGGCAGGCCTCGCCGGCCGTCACCAGCGTGGTCACGGTCGGCAGGTCGGCCGGCTCCAGGACCGCCAACGCGGCCGGGGGCAGCGTGAGATGGGTGATCCGGTACTCGGCGGTCCGCGCGACCAGCGGCGCACCCGGCCTCAGCAGCCCGGCCGGCAGGAGCACGGCGGTCGCACCGGCGAGCAGCGCCGTGCACAGCTCGGAGACCGCGGCGTCGAAGCTGGTGGAGGCGAACTGCAGGACGCGGCTGTCGGGTTGCACGGCGAACCGCTCGATCTGCGCGCTCGCGAGGCTCGCGATGCCGTGATGCGGGACGACGACGCCCTTGGGTCGGCCGGTCGAGCCGGAGGTGTAGACGACGTAGGCGGGGTGCCCGGCGCGAAGCGGCGTTATGCGCTCGGCGTCCGTCAGGTCCGTGTCGGACAATTCGGCCAGCGCCGAGCGGAGTTCGGGAGTATCGAGGGCCAGACCGGGGAGCCCGGACCGGCTGTCGGTCAGCACCAGCGCCGGGGTGGCGTCCTGGAGCAGATAGGCGATCCGCTCGGCCGGGTAGCCAAGGTCCACCGGCAGGTACGCGGCGCCCGCCTTCAGCACGGCGAGCAGGGCGACCACGAACTGCTCGGAGCGCGGCAGCGCGAGCGCCACCGTTCGCTCCGGGCCGACACCGAGGGCGACCAGGTGCCGGGCCAGCCGGTTGGCCGCCGCGTTCAGCGCGCGGTAGCCGAGTACACCGTCCGGGAAGGCCAGCGCGGTGGCGTCAGGAGTGCGGGCCACCTGGGCCTCGAAGAGCTGCGGCAGGGTGGCGGCCAACGCATCCGTGGCGGTGTCGTTCCAGGCGGCCAGGATGCGCTCGCGCTCGGCCGCGTGAAGGATCTCGATCGTGTGCACGGGCCGACCGGCGTCGTCGGCCACCGCGGCCAGCACCCGCACGAGGCGCCGGGCCATGGCGGTGGCGGTGGCCGCCTCGAACAGGTCGGTGGCGTAGTTGAGGATGCCGGTCAGGCCGGCGGGGGCGCCGTGCTCGTCGAAGGTCTCGGTGAGGGTGACGGTCAGATCGAACTTGGCGGTGTCCTCCCCAGTGGGCAGGGGGCTGGCGGTGAGGCCGGGGAGGTCGAGGGCGGCCTGCGCGGTGTTCTGCAGGACGAGCATGATTTGGAAGAGGGGGTGGCGGGCGAGTGAGCGGGTG
>NZ_JBSFJV010000261.1:0-2023 GCF_053598235.1 Kitasatospora sp. NPDC001159 | reverse complement strand
CTCAGAGCTGGTCGTAGATGGCGGCGAGTTGCCGCAGGACATCGGCCGCGGTGTCCAGGGCTGTGGTGTCGTAGTGTGCGAGTGCGGTGTCGAGTGCCTGGGCCAGGGCGGTCTGGCGTTCGTGGTGGTGGCGGCGGCCGGTGTCGGTGAGGGTGACCAGGACGGACCTCTTGTCGTCGGCGGGGCGTTCACGGGTGACGTAGCCGGCCGCAGCGAGGCCGTTGACCAGTTGGGTGGTGGCCGCGCCGGTGGTCTCGGTGGCGGCGGCCAGCTGGCCGATCGACAGCGGGCCGGTATCGGCCAGGACGCGTAGCGCCCGCGCGTGGGTGAGGGAGAGGGCGCCGGGGGTGCGGGTGGCGCGTCCGCGCAGGCGGGAGTCAGCGGCACTGAGGCTGTAGGCGGCGCGGGCGAGCTGGTCGAGGGCCGCGTCGCGGGTGGGATCGGGCATCGGGGGTCTCCGTGTCGCTGATCGGTGGGCGGGTTGACATCCAGCCTATCTTAAGTACTTATTGATTAAGTACTTAGGCACATCCGAGCGGAACGCCTAGCACCCCCTTCAAGTGAGGACATCTGTCATGACTGTTCGTTCCACCGGTCAGAACTGGGCCCTGGACATCGCCCTCGCCCAGGGCGGCTTCGACGCCCTGCACCCCCAGGCCAAGGGCACCCTGGAGCAGCTCGGCCACGACCACACCGACTTCGACAAGGTCTTCGACCTGGTCCAGAGCGGCGTGATGCTGCCCAAGGCCTGGGCCACCATCGCCGGGCAGGCCGAGGAGCGCGCCGCCCACCACGAGCGCGGCGGCTTCGCCCAGACCGCCGCCGACCTCTACGTGCGCGCCGCGGTGATGTGGGGCCGCGCCCAGTACTCGATCTTCGACGCCACCGACCCGCGCAAGCTCGCCTTCCGCGAGCACGCCAACCACTGCGTCGAGCGCCTGGGCGCGCTGCGTGACAATCGGGTGCGCCGCGTCGTCCTCGACTTCGAGGGCAAGCAGATCTTCGCCCTGCTGCACCTGCCGGCCGGCGAGGTCCGCAATGCCCCCGCGGTGATCCTCGGCCCGGGGATGGACATGATCAAGGAGGACTACATCTACGCGGCGGAGCGGTACTACACCTCGCGCGGCATCGTGGCCCTGTCCATTGAGGGCCCCGGTCAGGGCGAGAGCCGGGCCAACGGGCTGACCGTCGACCTCACCAACTACGAGCGCGCGATCAGCCGCTACATCGACCACCTGGCCTCGCTGCCCGAGGTCGACGCGGCCCGCATCGGCATGTTCGGCATCTCGATGAGCGGCTACTGGGGCTCCCGCGCCGCCGCCACCGACCACCGCCTCGCCGCGCTGGCCGCCTTCGAAGCCGTCACCGGCGACTTCACCACCATCTTCGAGCGCGCCCAGCCCACCTTCAAGAACAACTACATGTTCATGGCCGGCTACACCGACGAGGACGCCTTTGACACCGAGTTGGTCGCCCGGATGCCGCTGGGCGACCTGGTCCAGGAGATCACCTGCCCGGTCGTGTACGGCATCGGCGAGTTCGACGAACTCACCGTGCTGGAGCAGGCGCTGGCCAACTACGAGCGGGTGCGGGCACCCAAGGAGATGCGCGTCTACGAGAACGAGTTCCACCCGCTGGGTGGCACCGCCGCCGAGGTCTTCCGGTTCGGCGCAGAGTGGGTCGAGCGCGCCCTGAACGGCGAGTTCGCCGAGCCGGGCCGCGACGTGCGGCACTACGTCCACAGCGACGGCCGCACCACCGACGGCACCGCCAACCCCACCTGGTGGCTCGGCACCACCCCGGCCGTGATCGCCGACGCCCGCCAGGCATAACGCCAGGGCATCGACGAGAAGCTCATCGGTAGGGGAAGGGCCGGCCACCGGCGGCCGAGCACCTTCCCCTACGCTGAACCGCGGCGACGAGCCTGCAAACGCACAGAGCGATCCGAATCGCAGACCAGACCTTCCAACGGCGTTGTCACGTTGGTGGCGGCGTGGTCGCCTGAGGGTCTGACACGAAAATA
>NZ_JBSFJV010000260.1:0-2058 GCF_053598235.1 Kitasatospora sp. NPDC001159 | reverse complement strand
CCCGACACCAGCACCCTAGGAACCCAGCCCACCCGAGACGGCAGATACCTATGCCAAACCACCCAAAAGGTCACTCATTCCGAACTGCACCCAACTCCGATGTACCGCTGCGTGCTCAATTCTGCGAGAGCATTGACGGCATCGTCACGTGCACCGACGGCGAGATCCGCATGCAGTGCCAGAACGCCTACATCGACCGCCCCATCGGCGGCAATCCCACGATCAACGATGCGTCGACGGCGTCCGCTTCGTCCAGCCCGCTGACCTTGACCGCTCGCTGCGTGCCCGTCAACGCCGCCCGACCGATGCAGGCACACCGGTCGGGCGGCGACGGGGCCAATCGCCCTTTCCCCCCGGGGCCGGCCA
Organism: Kitasatospora sp. NPDC001159; assembly: GCF_053598235.1. Taxonomy (NCBI): domain Bacteria; kingdom Bacillati; phylum Actinomycetota; class Actinomycetes; order Kitasatosporales; family Streptomycetaceae; genus Kitasatospora; species Kitasatospora sp. NPDC001159. The sequence continues at coordinate 1,692 of NZ_JBSFJV010000260.1, read as the reverse complement.
AGCCGCACGCGACCTGCCCGACACGGTCGTACCTGCTCCACGCCAACTCGGCGCTACGGAAGGATGGATGGATGAGCGACTGGGAGTTTGTGAAGGCAAGAACCGCCGCTGAAGGCACGGTGTTGAGGTCAGCCGACGGCCTGCTCTACAAGCGAATCGGCGGCGAGGACCTGCGGGCGGAGTGCGAGTTCCAGCAGGTGGCCGCCGGCCTGGGCTACCCCGTCCCGGAGATCGTCGACAGCGGGTCCGAAGGCGGAAGCTACTTCGTCGTCGAGCGAGCCATCGGTGATACCTCGCTGCACGAGGAGGCTTTGGCCGATGCCAGGCGAGACGGGCAGGTCAGCTACCAGGTGATCAGCACGGCTGCTGCTGTCGCGTCGTGTCTCTTGAAGGCCCAGGCGAGGCACCCCTTGCCCTCGACACCGTGGTTCGAGAGGGCGGCCTTCGCACCCGAGGTCTTCGAGGAGAACCCGGACTTCGACAACCCGCGGGTTCACGAGGCGGTCAAGCACGCCCTCGACCGGCTGGCTCAACTTCCGATGGTGCACGGACACCTGGACTATGGCCTGCCCAACGCCCTCCGGGCTGGGGTCATCGACTGGCAGCATCACGGACCGGTCCCGCTCGGCTACGACGTCTACCCTGCGCTCGACATCGTGGCCTTCAAGGGCGGAGGCAAGGGCTACACGATCACCCCGGAGCAGCGCGCCGCCTACACCGCCGCACTCGACGAGACCACCGCATCCCTGATCGGGCGGCGCGTGAGCGAGCACCTGGGCGACTTTCTGCTCGTCAAATGCTTCTTCTTCCTCGCACTCATGCGGCCCACCGACGCCGCACGGCACGACAAGCACATCAAGTGGCAGTACCGCCGCGCTCTGTTCACGATGGGACTTGATCAGTATGAGTTGTCCAACACGATCGACACCGGCGCCTTCCCTACTCTGGAACGGTTCGCCGCTGAACGCCGGTAGGCCGGTGCCCACCATCTGACCAGGAGGGGTCCACCGCACATGGGCAGGACTGAGTACTACAACGACCCGAACGCCCCCAAGGCCAACACCCTTATCCCTGCCAGCAACCTGCTCGTCGTCGACGACAACGGCGCGATCCTGCTCCAGCGCCGCCGGGACACCGGCCAGTGGGCTCCGCCCGGCGGCGCGCAGGACATCGGTGAGACTGCCGCCGAGTGTGCCGTGCGCGAGCGCCTGGAGGAGACCGGCATCATCGCTGAGATCACCGGCTTCCTCGGCGTTTACACCAACCCCAACCACATCGTCGCGTACACCGACGGCGAGATCCGCCAGCAGTACGAGAACGCCTACATCGGCCGCCCCATCGGCGGCGAGCCCGCGATCAACGACGAGGCCGACGGCGTCCGTTTCGTCCACCCCGCCGACCTCGACCAGTACGACATCCACCCCAGCATGCGCCAGCAGATCGGCGATTACCTTGCCGGCACCTACCCCTACCTCGGCTGATCGGCTAACAGTGATCCCCCGGCCGTACCGCGAACCACCCTGGCGGCCAGGACTGGCGCGATCGGGTGGCGAGGCTGAGGCGCTGGACGAACAACGGTGTCCGCGTTCCACAAAAGCCGTTGGGTGCAGTTCGGAATGAGTGACCTTTTGGGTGGTTTGGCATAGGTATCTGCCGTCTCGGGTGGGCTGGGTTCCTAGGGTGCTGGTGTCG
>NZ_JBSFJV010000259.1:0-2061 GCF_053598235.1 Kitasatospora sp. NPDC001159 | reverse complement strand
CCCATCCGCATATCTCACACACCACTGGATACAGCCACCGCTCCACGCTCATCAGGCGCTTCGCACAGATTCACCCCGACGAGCCGAAGTCAGTAGTGGTCGACCCCGGAAGTCCCTCGGGGGTGAGGTGAGGTCAGATCATTTGTGGGTCCTGGATCAGAGATTCGGGGGCGGTGTCTGTAGCGACTTCGGTGACCCCGGAGAAGCAAGGACATCTGGCTCCAGCTGGCGAGCAAGGTGTCAGGCCCTCCGCGCCGATCCGGAACCTCGCACGATCGGGGCTGCCCCGACGCCCTCACTCCTTCCCGCCACTGTCACCCCAAAGAGCGCCGAGCCCAGAACAAGACATGGCCGCTGTCGCCCTCGGGCACGAACTCTTCGTGAACCACGTCGAGGCCGGCCCGCACGAGCCATGAGCGGTTCGTCGCGGCATCCGCGTGACTCCACCACATCGCCGCCCCGCCACCGAGCCAATTCTCATCGGTCCCGGTCCAGGCTCGATGCCCGGTGGTGGCCAGAAACCAGCCCCCGGGCCGCAGCCAGGAAGCGATCCGACTCAGCAGGGCAGGCTGTTCCTCCACCGGAATATGGATCAGGGCATACAGACAGACCACGGCGTCGAAGCTCTCTTCGGGGAACTCCAAGGTCGTGGCGTCAGCCCGGATGAAGTCGGCGCCCGGCACGAGTTCCCGCGCCCTGCGGATCTGGACCTCACTGATGTCGACGCCCGTCACGCGGTGACCAGCCGTGATCAAGGACCGGGCCGCGGGGACACCGGTGCCACACCCGATGTCCAAGACGGTGCCTACCTCCGGCAGCCGGCCGAGCAACTCCTCGATCCACGATCCGTACTTCGTCTCGCTGCCGAATGCCCGCTCATAGTGCTCCGAGAGCAGGTCATACCCTCGCCGGACCACCTCTTTGGGATCTTCAACGTCCACGCGGCGCACGCTAACGGCGCATCGCCGAGAACGCGACTCCTTTTCGGCTCAGGTCCGGCTGCCAGAGCTGCCACCCTCGCGAGTGACCGCCGAGGTCGGGTAGCCCGAGAGAGTGGCTCCCTCGGGCTACCTGACCATCCACTTCTGCTGATCGGCCTGCCCGCGATGCCCGCCTGCCCGATAGCCCCGACCGCCGCCGAACGCGCGCGGTTGAAGAAGGCCGCCTACGGCCACAAGACCGAGCACCGACTGCGGGTACGCGCCCAGGTCGTGCTGCATGCGGCGCGCGGTCGCTCCAACGCGCACATCGCCCGGGAGACGGGGCTGCATCTGGACACGGTGCGCAAGTGGCGGGGCCGATTCGCCGAGCTGGGCCTTGCCAGCCTGGCCGATCGGTAGCTGCAACACGAGGTGCAATACGCCGCAACGCACCAAGCGAAGTTGGGAAGCACTGGCGCAAGCGGCGTGCCGAGGCCGACGATCGATCGGCGGCCTCGTGGATCCGCGCTGTCGAGCACGAGTTCAACCGGACGGCGTGACCGGGGACCACATGCCGAGCCACTGCTCGGCGCCCCAGGCCTCGAACCGCTCTACCTCAGTGAACCCCAGCTTCGCCGCGAGACGCATCGAGCCGACGTTGGCGGTCTGGGTGGTGAGCACCACCGGCTCGCCGGGAAGCGCGCTGGCGAGCCAGCCGAGTGCCGCCGCGCACGCCTCGGCGGCGTACCCGAACCCCCACGCCCGCGGCAGGAACAGGTAGCCGAGATCGGCCTTCCCCGCGGCAGCCGGGCGACGGTGCCCCGTTGCTCTCCTGAGTAGGATCTGGCCGATCATCGACCCGTCGAGATCAACGACGAAGCTCCCAGGCCACCGCTCGGGCGCCCCGGGCATCTCGCGCACAAGCTCGTCACGCGGCCGGGGGCCGCCGAGGTAAGTGTGCACCTCTGGCGAGGCGAGCAGCTCGATGAACGCCGCACGGTCCCGGGCCTCGGGCTCACGGAGCACGAGCCTCTCGGTCCTGATCGGCTCAGAAGCCGTTATCAATCCGGGCGTGATCGTGTGATTCCCGCTGGTCAGGCATGACGCGGAGGGGTGTGCGGGCAGTATTGGCGCGTCGTGT
>NZ_JBSFJV010000258.1:0-2070 GCF_053598235.1 Kitasatospora sp. NPDC001159 | reverse complement strand
CTGCGGGAGACGTGGACGGCCAGCAGCTCACCGCCGGCGGCGACGGCGATCCGGGCGGCCCGTCTGACCAGGGTCTCGCCCTCCGGGCCGCCGGTGAGGGCGACGACGACCCGCTCACGGGTCTCCCAGACCCGGTCGATCTTGTGGCTGGCCCGGTAGTCGCGCAGCCCCTCGTCCACCCGCCCGGCCACCCAGAGCAGGGCGAGTTCGCGCAGGGCGGTGAGGTTGCCGACCCGGAAGTAGTTGGAGAGCGCGGCGTCCACCTTCTCCGCCTTGTAGACGTTGCCGTGGGCCATGCGTCGACGCAGCGCCTGCGGGGCCATGTCGACGAGTTCGAGCTGGTCGGCCCGACGGACCACCTCGTCCGGGACGGTCTCGCGCTGGGGGATGCCGGTGATCTTCTGGACGACGTCGTTCAGCGATTCCAGGTGCTGGATGTTGACGGTGGTGATGACGTCGATCCCGGCGGCGAGCAGTTCCTCGACGTCCTGCCAGCGCTTGGCGTGCCGGCCGCCGGGGATGTTGGTGTGCGCCAGCTCGTCCACCAGGACGACGGCCGGACGGCGGGCGAGCACCGCGTCGACGTCCATCTCCTCGAACTCGGCGTCGCGGTAGGAGCGGCGGACGCGGGGCAGGACCTCCAGGCCGCTGAGCATGGCCTCGGTGTGGCGGCGGCCGTGGCACTCGATGTACCCGACCACGACATCGGCCCCGCGCTCCTGTCTGCGCCGGGCCTCGTCCAGCATCCGGTAGGTCTTGCCGACCCCCGGGGCGGAACCGAGGTACACCCTCAGCCGGCCGCCGCGGATGCCGGAGCCGGGGGTGAGGTCGCGGGCCATGGGCACTGCTCTTTCCTTGTGTCGCCAGCAGGTTGGTGGTGCGCAGACATGGACGACCGACCCGGGCAGCAGGGGGGTGCTCCCCGCGCCCGGGTCGGTGTCATCACCCGGCAGATTGACGGATTGTCATCACTTCTGCTCGCTGATGGCCTTGTTGAGGAGGACGACGTTGACGCCCTCGTCACCGAGGAAACCGAGCGAACGGCCCTCGGTGTACTTGTCGACCAGCTTGGCAACCGTCTCCACCGGCAGGTTGCGCTTCTGCGCGACCCGGTTGACCTGCTCCTTGGCGTAGGCCACCGAGATGTGCGGGTCGAGGCCGGAGCCGGAGGCGGTCAGCGCGTCGGCCGGCACGCTCGCCGGGTCGACGCCGTCGAACGCGGCGACGGCGGCGCGGCGGTCGTTGACGGCCTTGAGCAGGTCGTCGCTGTTCGGGCCGAGGTTGGAGGCGCTGGAGGAGGACGGGTCGTAGCCCGTCCCGGCGGCGGAGGGCCGGGGCTGGAACCACTTCGGGTCCGGCTTTGCCTCCTCCTTCGGGTCGCCCCCCGCAGTTGAACCAGAAGGGGCCTTCTTCGGCAGGTTGAAGTTCTGGCCGAGCAGGCTGGAGCCGACCTCCTTGCCGTCGGACTTCACGATCGAGCCGTTGGCCTTGTCGCTGAACGCGACCTGGCTGATCCCGGTGACCAGCAGCGGGTAGGCAATTCCGAGGATCACCGTGAGCACCAGGAGCACGCGCAGAGCGGTGAAGTGGGTCCGCACGGTGGCGGGCAGGGGCTTGGACATTGCGGTGGCTCCTTTCTCAGTTGAGGCCGGGGATGAACTGGACGATCAGGTCGATCAGCTTGATGCCGATGAACGGCACCACCAGACCGCCAAGGCCGTAGATCCCGATGTTGCGGGCCAGCAGCGAGCTGGCGTCGGACGGGCGGTACTTGACGCCGCGCAGGGCGAGCGGGATCAGGCCGATGATGACCAGGGCGTTGAAGATGATCGCCGAGGTGATCGCGGACTGGGGGCTGTGCAGGCCCATGATGTTGAGGTGGCTCAGGCCCGGGTAGACCCCGGCGAACATCGCGGGGATGATCGCGAAGTACTTGGCCACGTCGTTGGCGATCGAGAAGGTGGTCAGCGCACCGCGGGTGATCAGCAGCTGCTTGCCGATCTCCACGATCTCGATCAGCTTGGTCGGGTTGGAGTCCAGGTCGACCATGTTGCCGGCCTCCTTGGCCGC
>NZ_JBSFJV010000257.1:0-2072 GCF_053598235.1 Kitasatospora sp. NPDC001159 | reverse complement strand
AGCAGGGAGTGTCCGCCGAGGTCGAAGAACGAGTCGTCCACGCCGACCTGCGCCAGCCCGAGCACCTCCGCGAACAGCGCGGCCAGCACCTCCTCCCGCAGCGACTTCGGCGCCCGGCCATTGATTGCGCCTGCGTACTCAGGGGTGGGCAGGGCGCGGCGGTCCAGCTTGCCGTTCGGGTTCACGGGCAGCGCGTCCAGCACCATGATGGCCGCGGGCACCATGTACTCCGGCAGCACCCCCGACACGAACCGGCTGAGCTCCGCGGGCAGGTCGGTCGCGCAGGTCCGGGCGGCCGGGACCGCGTAGCCGATCAGCCTCCGGTCGCCGGGTGTGTCCTCGCGGACCACCACCACGGCCTGTGCCACGTCGGGGTGAGTGGCCAACGCGGCCTCCACCTCACCGAGTTCGATCCGGAAGCCGCGGATCTTCACCTGGTCGTCGGCCCGGCCGAGGAAGACCAGCGCGCCCTCGGCGGTCCAGCGGACCACGTCGCCGGTGCGGTACATCCGGGTGCCGGCCGGGCCGTGCGGGGCCGCGACGAAGCGCTCGGCGGTGAGCCCGGGGCGGTTCAGGTAGCCACGCGCCAGCTGGACGCCGGCGAGGTAGAGCTCGCCCGGCACACCCGGCGGCACCGGCTGCAGCGCCGAATCCAGCACGTACACCCTGGTGTTGGCCACCGGGCGGCCTATCGGCACCGCGACGCCCGCCGCTCCCGGCTCGCAACGCCAGGCCGTGACCTCGATGGAGGCCTCGGTGGGGCCGTACAGGTTGTGCAGCGGGACGTCCAGCACCGCGAAGAACCGGTCGCGCAGGTCGCCCGGCAAGGCCTCGCCCGAGCAGAACACCCCGCGCAGGCCGGTGCACCTGGCTGCCGCGGGCTCCTGGACGAAGGCTTGGAGCATCGACGGCACGAAGTGCGCAATGGTGATCCGCTCGCGCTGGATCAGCTCGGTCAGGTACGCCGGATCCTGGTGCCCACCCGGCTTGGCGACCACCAGCGTGGCGCCCTCCAGTAGCGGCCAGAAGAACTCCCAGACGGAGACGTCGAAGCCGACCGGCGTCTTCTGCAACACCCGGTCATCAGCGCGGAGCCGGTGATCGCGCTGCATCCAGGTGAGCCGGTTGACCACGCCGCGGTGCGGCACGGCCACGCCCTTGGGCCGGCCGGTCGAGCCGGAGGTGTAGATCACGTAGGCGGGATGGGCGGGGAGCAGCGGCTCGGTGCGGTCGCGGTCGGTGAGATCCGCGGCGTCTTGTTGTGCCAGTGCCTCGGCGGTGGCCGGGCAGTCCAGCAGGACCCTGGGGAGGCCGGTCGGCAGCGTGTGCTGCACCGGGTGCGCGGTGATCGCCACCAGCGGCGCTGCGTCCGCGACGACCTGGGCGATGCGGTCGGCGGGGTGGGACGGGTCGACCGGCAGGTAGGCGGCACCGGTCTTGAGGACTGCGAGCAGCGCGACCACCAGTGCCTCGGAACGCTCCAGGGCGACCGCCACCCGCGCTTCCGGACCAGCCCCGTGTACGCGGAGCTGCCGGGCGAGCCGGTTGGCCCGGGCGTTCAGTTCGCCGTACGACAGGGACCGGCCCTCGAAGACCACCGCGGCTGCCGCCGGAGTGCGGGCCGCCTGTGCCTCGAAGAGCTGCGGCAGGGTCGCTTCCGGCAGCTCGGCCTGGGTGGCGTTCCACTCGGAGAGGATCCGCTGCCGCTCGGTGGGCGTCAGCAACTCCACCCGGGCCACGGGCTGGTGCGGGTCGGCGGCCACGGCGGACAGTACCCGGACGAAGCGGCGGGCCAGGTCGGCCGCGGTCGCCGCCTCGAACAGGTCGGTGGCGTAGCCAAGTTCGCCGTGCAACCCGGCTGGGCGGCCTGCCGCGTCGAAGGCCTCGGCGAGGCTGAAGTCCAGGTCGAACTTGGCCGTTGCTGCCGCACCGGACACCGCCCGGACCGTCAGGCCGGGGAGGTCGAGGGTGGGTTCGGCGGTGTTCTGGAGGACGAGCATGATTTGGAAGAGGGGGTGGCGGGCGAGTGAGCGGGTGGGTGCGAGGTCTTCGACGAGGCGTTCGAAGGGGAG
>NZ_JBSFJV010000256.1:0-2092 GCF_053598235.1 Kitasatospora sp. NPDC001159 | reverse complement strand
GTAGGTCATCCGTACGAGCACGAGACTGATCATGCCCAGTCAGCGGCTGGCGCACCGTCCGAGGTCAGCCGCAGTGAAGCGATTTTGGAGCACTATGGGCTTTACGGCCGACCGATCACCGGTTGCCGACTCTCCACGCAGGGCCCCGGCCACGGTGACGCGGCGGGCGCGGAACGCGGCGGAAAACCAGCGGCCCCGTCTCCGACCCCACCGCACCCACCATCGATCTATGACATGCCCACGGCGAACACACACAGCAACCAAATCAGCTTCGGGACACCACCCGCCAGCCACCCGCCCCACGTACCGGCCCGCCCCCTACCGGTCCAACCAATAACCCCACAAAACCACCAAAACAGGCGAAAACACAAAACCGAACCACCACAAGGTCACACCCACCAGCCCACGCGCGCGCGGGAGGAAACAGGCGGTGCAACAACTCGGCACAGGCACCGCCGGTGTTCACCAGCCCGCCCGGGCCTTCGCCGGGTAGAGCTTCGCGTGCAGCACCCGGACCTCCCACCACGGGACGTCCGGGGTGGAGACCAGCGCGGCCACCAGCTCCCGCTTGGTCGGCGGCGGGAGCATCAACGTGCCCAGGTCCTTGGCAGCGCGGGTGCTCACGCACCCGGGGCGCTCCAGCCGGGGCAGGCCCGGTCACAGGCGCAGCGGCCTCGGCGGGCTTGTGGTCGGGCGGTTGTCAGGTGCCCTGGGTGAACCGCCGGGCGATGAGGGTGATGGCCATGGAGCATGCCGCGAGGAATGCCACGCAGACCAGCGCGGCGAGCAGGGCCGGCCACCATCCTCCGGTCAGCTCGATCCGCTGGTGGAGGGTGCCCGCGGTGAGCCTGACGGCCAGTTGGAGGGCGTAGGAGGTGGCTGCCAGCTTGACCAGGAGGAGCAGCGGTCCCAGGACCAGCTGCAGCACGTCGTGCCGGTAGCTGCGGTCCCACCAGTCGTCACGGTCCATCGCGCGGTCCGCGAGCCGGAACAGCAGGAGGTTGATCAGGTTGGAGGGCATGGTGGCGATGGCGCCGAAGACGGCGAAGGCGAGGGTGCACGAGATGAGCGCGAGGAGTTGTCCGGTCGCGGGTCCGTGCAGGGCGAACGTGGGGATGATCATTGTGGCGATCCACAGTCCCAGACCGCTGGGGACCAGCCCGATGAGGAGGTCCGTGGGCTGGATGCCGAACCTGATCAGCCGGGCGGTGTCCAGGATCCTTTGACGCCGTGTCTGCAGGTCCTGTGCCCGGGCGCGTAGTTCGAGGACCTCGTGTTCCAGTTGACGTAGTCGGGTCGCGGTGGACGAGCGCTGGCGTCGGCTGTCGTGCAACTGGCCGTACAGGTCGTGCAGCGCGGCGTCGACCGGCGTGTTCGACTCGTGGCCGGTGGGGAGGGCGGCGGTGATCCGGTCGAGGATCTCCTCTACTTCCGCTTCCTGGGCGGCCAGCTGCTGCTCGGCCTGCCGGAGCCGGTGCATGGCATGGTCAAACTGGTCGGTGGCTATCCGCTCCTTTCGGTGAGCCTGCTCCAGTTCCCGCTCCAGACCGTACAGGGCGGATGCGCGCTTGGGCTTCCAGCCGATCTCCCTCGCCCGGTCCGGGTCGCGGCGCTCTGCCGCTTCCTCGGTCTCCTTCAGGGCGGCGATGTAGAGGTCGTAGGCAATCTCGCGTTCGGTCTCCGGGACCCGGCGGCCGGCGGCTTCACGGGCCTGGTGGAGGGCATCGAGCCACTCCTTGGGCGGAAGGCCTTCCCCCGACAGCAGCCGCGACAGCTGTGCGTGCTTCGTATTCAGGGCCTTCTCGGCGCCCGGCGTCGCTGCCAGGTCCTGTCCACGGCCTTTCTGGCGTACTCGGCCCACGCACCCACAGCCGTGCCGAGCGCCTGCGCGTCGGGCTTCTTCCGGGGCCGGCCGCGCCGTGGTTCGCCCTGTTCCTCGTCCGATAACGGCATCAGAAAATCCCTCAAAGTCGCTGGTCAAAGCCTTTGGTGAGGCTTGAGAAGCCGTGATCAAAGCGCTCTTGGGGCTTGAGGGCCGGACGGAGATTCGATTCTCGGTCCCGTTCGGGTGATCGCGTGCCGGCCGGCGCAT
>NZ_JBSFJV010000255.1:0-2123 GCF_053598235.1 Kitasatospora sp. NPDC001159 | reverse complement strand
AGTACATCGACGGGTTCTACAACACCACCCGCATCCAGAAGCGTCTCGGCTGGCTCAGCCCCATCGAGTACGAGGAGAAGTACTACGCCGAACAGACAGCCACCGAACGAACGAACCTGAACACCAATCAACCCACCCTGACCTGCTGATCAGCACCTCCCGCCCACCGGGGGATCCTCAACCCAAGACCAGTTGGGCGATGTGGGGCGGCATGCCGTTCATGACGGCGTCGGTGGTGAGGAGCCTTCTTGTGTCCGCAGTGGCCGTGTGCGGAAGTATCCGTGTGGTGATTCGTGCAGTGGATCTGTCGATGCTTTTACGATCCGATGGTGGCGAGACGTGTTGCGATTCGGCGACCGTGCGAGTGACTGGGATCACACCGGATCGGTGGTGGTGAGGCCCGGCTGCTCCAGGACACGTGCGACGCGGGGTCTGGGGCAACCGGGAAGGCATCAGCTGTCCTGTTTGCGAGCTGTGAGTTGGAAGATTCGGGCCGTGTGCATGTAGGGCGCGCGGTTGGTGACGGCCAGCTCCAGGCGTTCGAGGTCTGCGTAGAACGCCGGGTCGTACTTGCGTGCGTCGTCGGTGATGTAGTCGCAGAAGCTTCGAATGCCGTAGTGGTTGATGTCCTTGCAGCCGAGGTCCTGCAGGACAGGGATGATCTCCTCCGCCGTATGGAGGGTCAACGTGGAGTCGAAGATCTGTGTGTGCAGCTGATCGGATTCGAGTGCGGCATGTGCCGCTGCGGGGTCCATGTCGCGGACTGCGATGTTCAACGGCGCGGAATGCCGGTTGACCGCCATCACAGAGACCAGGCCACCGGGCCTCAGCGGGGAGAGGACGGCAGCGAGGGTGTTGGGGATGTCATCCATGTACTGCAGGAGGTTGTGGCAGAGCACCACGTCGAAGGCCCCAGCGGCGAGGTCGTGGGGAAGAACGGTCACGTCGGCCTCGACGCAGGTGATCTTTTCTGCCAGGCCGGCTTCGGCGGCCCGCTCGGTGGCCGCGAGAAGCATGGCGGGCGCGTAGTCCACGACGGTGACGTGGTGTCCGCGGGCAGCGAGCCGGACAGCGTCCCCGCCGTCTCCGCCTGCCAGGTCGAGCACTCGAAGCGGGCCACTGCCCAGGCCGCTGAGATGGCGTTCAAGGTTGGCCTCGGCAATTGAGTAGCGCAGTCTTCCCCACGGGGCGTCCTGCCACTGCTGCCAGGCGGTCATCGCGGTGTCGAACTTCTCCGGTGCTTCAGCCATTGGGCGACGATATCGGCCAGGTTGGGCTGCGGAAGTGGGTGGGTGGGCCAGCGTCATGGTCAGCTGCAGGATCCGATCGTGATGCCTCGGGTGGTTGGGAGACGGATCACGCGACTTGCCGCGATGGTGATCCCGCGTAGGTGGACGATCTCCTCGTGCTGGGCCGCGAGCCGGGCCAGCGCCTGGGTCCGGAAGTCCGTGAGGTCGTCGACGGTCTGCTCCGACTTGGCCAGCCGTTCCCTGAGCTTGGTGATCTCTGCCTTGAGGCGGGTGATCTGGGCTTCGCGAGGGTCAGGGATCCCGCCAGCGTCCTGCAGGGCCTGCCGACGTCGCTCGAACTCTCCACGGAGGTGAGCGTAGGGACGGGTGCCGTAGAAGGCGGTGCGGTCGACGGCCGCTTCGCGGGCGAGGGTCTTGATGTCGCACTTGCCGCCAGGCGGGAGTTCGCCGCGCAGGAGCCGGTCCATGGCGGCCCGGATGCGGTTCTCGCTCTCGGTGCGTTGGGCTGCGGAGATTTTCATGCGGACTCCTCCTTCATGCCGGTGGCGGCGTCGATCTCGGTGACGATGCGGAGAGCTCGGCCGTAGTCGGCCTGGAGCCGGGTCCGGTCGGTCTTGCGGGTGGTGCCGAGCTGGCCGAGGAAGCGCGGCGGTCCCCCGCACCCCGCCCGGCAGCCACACCCCCGAAGAGGTCTTCGAACTCGCGTTGGCGCACGGGGACGAACACGTCATCAAGCTGACGGACACGGCCCTCGACGTCGGCGACGCGCCAGCCCTGGCAGCCGCGCTGCGCTCCATAGAGCTGAGCTTGACCACCGCCGCGGGGGGGGGGCGGGGCGCCGGGCGGGGCGGCGGCCCCGGGGCCGTGCGCGGC
>NZ_JBSFJV010000254.1:0-2147 GCF_053598235.1 Kitasatospora sp. NPDC001159 | reverse complement strand
GAACACCAAGACCTCCCCTTCGAACGCCTCGTCGAAGACCTCGCACCCACCCGCTCACTCGCCCGCCACCCCCTCTTCCAAATCATGCTCGTCCTGCAGAACACCGCGCAGGCCGCCCTCGACCTCCCCGGCCTCACCGCCACCCCCCTGCCCGCTGGAGAGGGCACCGCCAAGTTCGACCTCGACCTGAACCTGAACGAGGCCTTCGACGAGCACGGCGCCCCCGCCGGCCTGACCGGCATCCTCAACTACGCCACCGACCTGTTCGACCCCGCCACCGCCCGGACGATCGCCGACCGCCTCAATCGGGTGCTGCACGCCGTTGCCGCCGACCCCGGGCGGCCGGTGCACACGATCGAGGTCCTCGACGCGGCCGAGCGCGAGCGCATCCTGATCACCTGGAACGACCGCACCGCCGAGGGCCCGGACGCCACGATGCCGGAGCTGTTCCAGGCGCAGGCCGCCCGCACACCCGACACGATCGCCCTCGTCCAGCCGGATGACGGCCCGGCCGTCGAGGTGAGCTACGCCGATCTGAACGCCCGGGCCAACCGCCTGGCGCGCCTGCTGACCGCGCGCGGCATCGGCCCCGAGACGGTCGTTGCCGTCGCCATGGGGCGCTCCGCCGGCCTCGTCGTCGCGCTGCTCGCCGTCCTCAAGTCGGGCGCCGCCTACCTGCCGATCGACCCCGCCTACCCTGCCGACCGGATCGCCTACCTGCTCCGGGACGGCTCCCCCGCGCTCGTCCTCACCGACCTGGCCGCCCAGGCCACCAGCCTGACCGCCCCGGCGGGCAGCCGCCCGGTCCTGGTGCTCGACGTGCCCGAGACGCAGTCCGCGCTGGCCGGCCTGGACCCGACCGACCTGACCGACGCCGAGCGCACCACCCCGCTGCTGCCCGAACACCCCGCCTACGTCATCCACACCTCCGGTTCCACCGGCCGGCCCAAGGGCGTCACCGTCACCCACCGCAACGTCGCTCGGCTGTTCGCCGCCACCCGGCCCGACTTCCGCTTCGGCGCCGAGGACGTCTGGACCTGGTTCCACTCCTTTGCGTTCGACTTCTCGGTCTGGGAGCTGTGGGGCGCGCTGCTGCACGGTGGTCGCCTGGTCGTCGTGCCCTTCGACGTCTCACGCTCACCGGACCGCTTCCTCGGCCTACTCGCCCGGCACCGGGTGACCGTCCTCAGCCAGACCCCGTCCGCCTTCTACCAGCTCGTCCAGGCGGAGGCGGCCACTGCGGCTACCGGCAGCGGACTCGCGCTGCGCGTGGTGGTGTTCGGCGGCGAGGCACTCGATCCCGGGCGGCTGGCCGCCTGGTACGAGCGGCACCCGCAGGACGCGCCGCTGCTGGTGAACATGTACGGAATCACCGAGACCACCGTGCACGTCACCTACGCCGAGCTCGCCGCCTCGCAGGCCGACCGGCCCGAGTTCGCCAGCCCGGTCGGACGCGGCCTGCCGAACCTGCGCGTCTACCTGCTGGACGCGGCACTGCGCCCCGTGCCGCCCGGCGTCACCGGCGAACTGTACGTCGCGGGTGCCCAGCTGGCGCGTGGCTACCTCGGCCGACCGGGCCTGACCGCGGAGCGCTTCGTGGCCTGCCCGTTCGGCGAGGCCGGCGAGCGCATGTACCGCAGCGGCGACCTCGCACGCTGGACCGCGGACGGCGAACTCCAGTACCTGGGCCGGGCCGACCACCAGGTCAAGATCCGCGGCTTCCGGATCGAACTCGGCGAGGTGGAAGCCGCGTTGGCGGCACATCCGGATGTGGCCCAAGCCGCGGTGATCGTCCGCGAGGACGCACCCGGCGATCGGAGACTGACCGGCTACCTGGTCCCGGCCCACCGCGATACCGAGGTCGCGCCGACCGAGCTGACCACCGCACTGCGACAGCACCTAGCCGGCATGCTGCCCGACTACATGGTGCCCGCCGCCGTCGTGGTGCTGGATGGGCTCCCGCTGACCGCGAACGGCAAGCTGGACCGCCGCGCCCTGCCCGCCCCCGACTACACCACCACGGCCGTCAGCCGCACCGCGGCTTCAGCCCGCGAGGAGGTGCTGGCCGCGCTGTTCGCGGAGGTGCTCGGGCTGGCGCAGGTCGGCGTGGACGACTCGTTCTTCGACCTCGGCGGACACTCCCTGCT
>NZ_JBSFJV010000253.1:0-2178 GCF_053598235.1 Kitasatospora sp. NPDC001159 | reverse complement strand
GGGTGCAGTTCGTCCTGAGTGAGTGGTGCTTCAGGCTGCGAGGCGGAGTCTGTCCTGGTAGCGGGCTTGGTGGACACGACGGTGTTCCTGCTTGAGGTGCCAGGCAAAGTAGGGGTCGAAGTCGCCGTTGCTGATCAGGGCCCGCAGTTTCAGGACGGCTTCGGCTCCGGCGAGTGACCAGCGGGCGCCGGTGATGTCGAGGCGGTCCTTGACCAGGTGGCGGCAGGCGCCCTCGATGATGCCGGTGGCGATCGGCCAGCCGCAGGTCAGCGCGGTGTCGTACCGCAGGTAGGGGCTCTTGTTCTCCAGATAGCCGCAGACCGCCTCGATGGTCTTGAGCTTGTCGTCGCCGAGGACGGCCGTTTTGGCGGCGGTACGGATGTCGGTGATGACCTGTTCGCTGCCGCCGGCCAGCACGGTGCGGGCGTGGGCGGCGACCCAGTCCTCGGCGGCGGTGTCGTTCGCGGCGTGGAAGCACCAGGCGGCTTTCCACAGGTATTCGAGGACGTGGACGAAGTCCACGACGATGTGCACGGTGACGCCGCGCAGTTCGGCCTCGGTGTGGATCTGGTCGATCTGCGCCTTCGCGCCGTCGACCAGGACGATCCAGGTGCGGGCGTGGATCGGGTCGCGCTGCTCGGCCTGGTCGAAAACCGCCGAGATCACACTCTGAGTGTTATCGGTGACGCTGCCAGTCAGCCACTTGTTGAACGCCTCGGGTCCGCGATTGCGCCCGGCCGGGCCGTCGCTGTCGGGGCCCGGGGGCGGGGTGATGACGTCGTCGACGGCCCGGGGTGCGGGGTCGGCGTCGTAGACGGCGCCGAGCATGGCCATGCGCTTGCGGCCACTCTTCTCCCCACCGGACAGCCGGGTGCGCATCTTGTTGCCGCCCTTGGCCTCGGCGGCCTTGCGCGTGGCGTCGGTCAGCGCTTCGGGGCGCATGACGATGCCCTTGCCGTCGACCGAGAGCACCAGCAGCGTGTCCGCCGTGCACGGCTCCGGGGCCCGGGCGCGGTAGAACGCCTCGACATCGACGGCGGCCCGCACCGTGAGCTGTTCGATCTGCCGTTTGCCGATCCTGGTGCCGCAGCCGCGCTCGATCGCCCGCTGGGCGTCGTCGAAGCTGCCGCGCACCGCCTCCAGGGCGGCCAGCCGCCGTAGTCCGTGGCTGGACCGCTCGGCGGGCAGGTTCAAGGCGGCGTCCATCGGATGCAGGTTGGAGGCGCCCAGCGCCCGGTAAGCGGTCCGGGTCACGGTCACCGTGCCGAACA
The DNA here is from genome assembly GCF_053598235.1 of Kitasatospora sp. NPDC001159. Taxonomy (NCBI): domain Bacteria; kingdom Bacillati; phylum Actinomycetota; class Actinomycetes; order Kitasatosporales; family Streptomycetaceae; genus Kitasatospora; species Kitasatospora sp. NPDC001159. The sequence continues at coordinate 907 of NZ_JBSFJV010000253.1, read as the reverse complement.
CCGTGGCCAGCAGCCGCTCATGCCCCGGCTCGATCCTGCGGCGCGTCACCTGGTCCGTGCCCGTCACCTGGGTCAGTCGCGGCTCGCGTATGGACCGCAGGTCCAGATGGTCCTGCAGCAGTCGTCGCATCACCTCCCGCCCGCGCGAAGCGATAAGGTCCTCCAACTGCGCGTGCGTCAGCCTGTCCGCGCACTCGTCGTGCAAGTCCTCCACCAGCGCACCGAACAGGTTCCACGACGCCGCGAAGGACTCGATCACCTGCTCCAGACCGGCCGCCGAGTCCGACTCGTCCCCACCACGGCGGTCCGCGTTCACTCGGCCGTCCCCACGGTGGCGCGCGCGAACAGCCCCGGCTCCACCTCGACCAGCGTCCCATCCGCCACCAGACGCTTGAGCTTGGAGCGCATCGCCTCGGTGAACCGCGCCTGCGTCCCCATGCCCAGGGCATCGCACACGTCCCGCGACCGCAACGGCCCCAAGGCCGACACGAACACGGACGTGATCCGCTGATAGACCGTCACATCACGCAGTGACCCGCGCACTCCAGGCGCAGGTCCACTCGGCGACGCGACGTCCTCAACGGCAGCCTCCCCGCCCGGTTCACCGGCCAGTACCTCGGCCACCGTCCCTCGCGCGATCTCCAGCCTCGACAGCTCGGTGCGGGCTGCATCCAGCCGATTGGCCACGTCCTGCGCCTTCGCCCGCAGCTCCTCCACCCGCGCCAGCGCCGCCGCCTCCCGGCGCTTCAACTGTTCCAACACTGATCCCACCCAAGGCTCCTTCGCGCCCGTACCCGGGCCGCCACCCCGGCGGCCCCGACACCAGCACCCTAGGAACCCAGCCCACCCGAGACGGCAGATACCTATGCCAAACCACCCAAAAGGTCACTCATTCCGAACTGCACCC
>NZ_JBSFJV010000252.1:0-2183 GCF_053598235.1 Kitasatospora sp. NPDC001159 | reverse complement strand
CCCGAACCCCACACAGGCCCCGCCGAGGCCGCCGCGACCGATCCGTCGGTGACGGGAGCGGAGCCGCTTGCTCGTTACTGACCCACGCTCCTAGCAGAGCAGGAAATCACCCTGGGTGAGGTGACGCTGCGCCGTTTTCGCGGCGAGGCGGACCTCCCCGAGTTCTTCCGGGTCATCGAGGAGTCGCTGGAGCACCTGCGGCCGTTCATGCCGTGGGTCGCCGAGCACAGCCTGGCGAAGACCACCGCGTTCCTGGCCGAGCGGCCGGAGCTGTGGGAGAGCGGCAAGGACTTCACCTATGCGATCCTGCTGGACGGCGCCATCGTCGGCGCCTGTGGGCTGTTCCGGCGCGACGACACACCGGAGAACGGCCGGGAGATCGGCTACTGGCTGCACCCCGCCGCCACCGGCCAGGGCATCGCCACCCGAGCGGCCCGGGGGCTGGCCGAGCAGGCCTTCCGGCTTCCCGGCGTGGACTTCGTCGAGATCGTGCACGACCCGGCCAACCGCGCGAGCGCCGCCGTTCCGGCCCGGCTCGGCTTCACCGAGTACCTGCGCCGCCCTGCCAAGGCCCTCGCCCCGGCCGAGACCGGCGAGGAGCAGGTCTGGCGGCTCGACCGCCCCTGACGGACAGGTCCCGACGGCCCGCCGCCGTGGGGGAATACGCGCGGACCGCCGGGTTGCGCCGGCCGGACCGGACGATCCGGCCGTGCGCCGTGGGAACGAACGCGGCCGGAGACCCTCATCTCCGCGCGGAGCGCCCCATCTCGAACCCCGCGTTCCGGCCGCACACCTCTGCCACGGCCTCGCGCGTTCGTTCCCACGCCCCGGAGACCGTCAACCGACCACTGCGATAACACTTTTCTTCTCGACCAGCCGGGCCCAGAGAGCTGATTGACGGTTCCTCCCCCTCGGGAACCTGCCGACCGCCCCCGAGGCGGCGCCCGCCTGCGACGCGCCCTCGCCGGACCCGCGGGTCACTCCACGACGCTCGGGTCCGCCGACACCACGTCCGACACCCGGTCAGGAAGCTTGTACCGAACCGTCCGTTTCTTCATACTTCCGGACAGCGCCTGTCAGGGGCAGATCATCCGCCGCGCTTCCGGACAGCACCGGCCGGGGTCCGCCCACCACCTGACCGCGCCTCACGGCCCCCACCCTCAGGGGCCTCTCACTCCCAGGAGGAGATCGGTGAGGACCATGCGCAGGACGCCCCACACGGGCATGACCCGAAGCACCCGCCTGCTCGCCGCGACGCTCGGCCTGCTGACCGCCACCGCGGTCGCCGCGCCGGGCGCCGCTGCCGCTCCCGCCCACGCCGCCAAGCCGGAACAGCTCGCGGCGGTCAGCGACGCCGTCCTGAACGCCGAGGTCGACGGGACGGCCTGGTACGTCGACCAGGACGCCGGCCGGGTCGTGGTGACCGCCGACAGCACGGTGCCCCCCGCCGGGCTCGCCAAGATCATGCGCGCCGCCGGCCCCGCCGCCGCCACCCTGTCCATCCACCGCGTCGCCGGCGCCTTCACCCCGCTGATCGCCGCAGGCGACGCCGTCTACGGCGGCCAGTACCGCTGTTCGCTCGGCTTCAACGTGGTGAGCGGCAGCACCCGCTACTTCCTCACCGCCGGCCACTGCGGGAACGTCGCCAAGACCTGGTACACGGACGAGGCCCACACCACGCTGATCGGGCCGACCGTCAACTCCGGCTTCCCGGACACCGACTACGCGCTGGTCCGGTACGACAACACCACGCTGGCGCACCCCGGAGGGTTCACCTCCGCGCCCAACGCGTACATCGGCGAGTCGGTCACCCGCACCGGCTCGACCTCCGGCACCCACACCGGCACGGTCACCGGGCTCAACGTCACCGTGCGCTACTCCGACGGCGGCACCGTCCGCGGCCTGATCCAGACCGACGTCTGCGCCGAGCCCGGCGACTCGGGCGGCCCGCTGTACGAGGGCACCAAGGCGCTCGGCCTCACCTCGGGCGGCAGCGGTGACTGCACCGTCGGCGGAACGACCTTCTACCAGCCGGTGAACGCCGCGCTCGCCAAGTACAGGGTGAGCGTCTACTGATCCCCCGGCCGCTGATCCCGACCCGCAGATCCCAGGGTCGGCTGCCCGCTGCTTCGGAGCAGCGCGGCGCCCTGGAGCAGTCCGCGGCGTACGCCGTGACCCCCGCG
>NZ_JBSFJV010000251.1:0-2242 GCF_053598235.1 Kitasatospora sp. NPDC001159 | reverse complement strand
TCAAGCAGGAACACCGTCGTGTCCACCAAGCCCGCTACCAGGACAGACTCCGCCTCGCAGCCTGAAGCACCACTCACTCAGGACGAACTGCACCCCAGCGACTTTGTCGAACCGGTGGCGATCGCGCGGAACTGCTTCAGGCGGGCGAAGGTCGTTCGACCACGTGACGGCGGCAAGCAGGCGGGTCGTCGTGGCGGGGGCGAGGCTCTGAAGTCGGACCGCGACCTGGTGGCAGCGTGGACGACGGCGCGGACGGTCCGGTGCCGCCGGCGGGCTCCGCCAGCAGCCGTTCCAGGGCTTGGCCCAGCGGTCGGACGGGCGTCGCCTCGGCGCGCACTGCGGTGAGGAACGGCCGTTCCAGCTCTCGTCGAAAGGAGAGCAGTTCGGGCTCCCACTCCCAGCCGGGGTGGACTCCGGGCAGGCCGCGGTGGTGGAGTTCGTAGCAGAGGTGAAGGGCGAGCTGGTGGTCCTCCCCCATGGGTCGGCGCCACGAGCGGGAGGCGTAAGCATCCGGCCGGCGCCCGGCGGGCCGGAGGTCACCAGGTCCAGCACCACCTCAGACAGTGGGCCGCGCGGGCCCGGGAGCCGGCTCACCGTCTGCTCCGGGGGCCCTCGGTGACGGCGCACAGCACGGCGAAGGCGACGCCCAGGGTCAGGCTCCGTTGAAGGGACGGCGGTCGACGCGGTCGAGCCTGCCATTCGCGCGTTGCTGAAGCAGACCCCGACGATGCCGGCCACGGTGATCGCCGAGCGGATCGGGTGGGAGCGCGGGCTGACCATCCTCAAGAAACGTGTTCGCGAGCTGCGTCCGGCCTATCTGCCGGTCGGTCCGCTCTCGCGGATGCTCTACTCGCCTGGTGAGCAGTGCGACCTGTGGTTCCCGCCCGCGGACATCCCGCTCGGCTACGGGCAGACGGGCCGGCCTCCGGTGCTGGTCATCGTGTCGGGCCATTCGCGGATGCTGCCGTCGCGGACCACCGGCGATCTGATCGACGGGCACGCAGCCTGATGAAGCGAGGGGCTGGGCGCCTGAACCTCGGAAGCACGCCGTCCCGTGAGGATCTTCGTCGTCGGCTGGCCTTGCGCGATCTGGTCGTTGCAGAGGGTGACGAATGTGGCGTTGGCGATCTCGCCCGCCTCCGTGTTGGCTTCGAGCGTTGCACGGACTTGCTGAGCCTTGGGGCAGGGAGGGGCGATCGGTGGTCCGCGCCGCCCGCCGCGCCCCAGGGCGCGGCGTCGGGCGGTGAAGGCACGCTGATAGATGCAGGCCACCGGCCTCGGGCCCGGGCCGCGATTGGCATAGCGGCGTGAAGGGAGCCTCGGTGATCCGGTAGGGGACATCCGCGAGTGGCGCACCCACGACGTCGTGGACGCGGGCGGGTACAAGATCGGCACGCTGGAGGCGATCTACGTGCACACCAGCACGGACGAGCCAGCGATGGCCACCGTCCAGGTTGGGCTGCCCAGCCGCCACCGCCTGGTCTTCGTCCCGCTGGGTGTTGCAACCGTCGGACCGGGCTGTGTGAAGGTCGTCTATGACAAGGCGCTGGTGAAGGACTGCCCGCCGATCGGCACGGACGACGTCCTGCCAGCCGAGGACGAGGAGGCCGTCTTCCGGCACTACGGCCTGGACTGTCAGAGCGGCGCCGCCGCGCCAGCTCGACGCATTCGTCAGCATCGCGGGTCCGACAGTGCGGGCCCTTTACCGGCTCTTGTGCTGGACCTGTGGGTCGGGTCATGTGCGTTGGCGGCGGGGTAGGGCGGGACGGTTGCCGCCGAGGCAGAGCATGACGAGGGCGATGACGGCCCGACCAGATCGACCTGCTGAACGGCGGCGCGCCCCTCGACGAGGTGGGTGCGGCGATCCGTGCCGCGATGCTCGGCACACCACTGCCGCCCGCCTTGGAGGGGGAGTTGGCCGAGGCGTATGCCAGGCTCGGACGAGAGGTCGGCCGGGAGGACCCGGACGTCGCGGTGCGCAGCAGTGCCACGGCCGAGGACCTGCCGGAGGCGAGTTTCGCGGGACAGCAGGACACCTACCTGAACGTGCGGGGCCGCGAGGCCCTGCTGGATGCCTGTCGGCGCTGCTACGCCTCCCTGTTCACCGATCGGGCGATCGACTACCGCGAGCGGATGGGCTTCGAGCAGCTAGGAGCGTGGGTCAGTAACGAGCAAGCGGCTCCGCTCCCGTCACCGACGGATCGGTCGCGGCGGCCTCGGCGGGGCCTGTGTGGGGTTCGGG
>NZ_JBSFJV010000250.1:0-2258 GCF_053598235.1 Kitasatospora sp. NPDC001159 | reverse complement strand
GAGCGGTTGGGTCGGGGACGAGACGCCGTGCACCCTTGCAGGTGTCGGTCTTCCCGTCCCCGCCCGCCGAACCGGACGTGCCCGTTGGCCGGGCATCCGGCTCTCCACGTGATCCATGAGGGTCAGGTGAGGTGTTCGCTGACCTGGCCGACGAAGGCCATGTCGTCGTGGTCGGTCCGACGGAAACGTGCTCCATCGGGGTCGACCTCGTCGATGTTCCATGGCGTGCTGATCTGCGCTCCGCGGTAACGGTAGCGTTCGACCCGCATCTTCGCCGGGTTGTAGAGGACCATGCGGTCCTCGGCGATGCGGTCCGTTCCGTAGTAGCGTCGCCGCAACTGCTTCCAGGTCAGGTGAGGGTGCTTACGGCGAATCCACCGAAGCATTCTCCACCACGCGTACCAGCCGAGGTAGGAGAACGTCTTCTTGGATGCGCCGTAGCGGAAGTAGCCTGCCCAACCCCGCAGGACCGGATTGACCTTCCGCAGCACCTCCGCCAACGAGAGCGAGGTCGTTCCCTGCCCCGTCAGCCTCTTGATCTTGTGCATCACCGATGCCAGCGCCTGCTTTGCCGGAATCGTCAGCACGACTCGACGTCCGTCGCCCCGGATCTTGCTCTGGATGTGAAAGCCCAGGAAGACGAAGCCGTCGTCGATATGGGTGATGTGTGTCTTCTCGACCGAGAGGGTCATCCTCAGCTTGTTGGCCAGCAGCTCGCCGATCTGCGACTTCAGCGCTTCCGCGTCTGACCTGGTGCCGTGCACGAGCACGACGAAGTCGTCGGCGTAACGCACCAGTCGAAAGTTCGGCAGTCCCTTCTTGCGCCGATACTGCCTGCGCCAGCGCGGACTCATCTCCTCGTTCCAGAGCCGAGCGAAGTGCCGGTCCAGGATGGAGAGATAGATGTTGGCCAACAGCGGTGAGGCGACCCCGCCTTGCGGAGTTCCGTTCAGACTGTCCGCGAAGCCACCGTGCAGTTCGACGACTCCGGCCCGCAGGAACGCACGGACCAGACGCAGGACCTTCCGATCCTTGATGCGCTCTCCCACCAAGTCCATCAGAACGTGATGGTCGACGTTGTCGAAGCATGCGGTGATATCCCCTTCCACCACCCACTCGTAGGAGAGGCTGGTGAGATGGTGGATCTCGGCGATGGCATCCTGAGCTCGACGGCCAGGCCGATACCCGTAACTGGACGGGTAGAAATCGACCTCGAAAATCGGCTCCAGAACCAGCTTGAGGGCCATCTGCGCGACACGATCGCGCAGGGTGGGGATCCCCAGGTAGCGGACCTTGCCGCCCTTCTTCGGGATCACCGCCTGCTTGACCGGCAGCGCGGTGAAGGATCCGTCCTTGAGCGAGGAACGCAGTTCCTCCAGGAACGGAATCACCCCGTAGTCCTCGACGTGATGACGCGTCACCGCATCCACGCCCGCCGTCCTGGCACCCTGGTTGCCCGACACCCGCTCCCAGGCCACCAGCAAGGTGGACCGGTCGCAGATCAGGTTGAACACGTCGCCGAACCGGCGTTCCGGCTCGGCCCTTGCCCATCGGTGCAGCTTGAGCTGATGTTCGAGTACCCGTCGCTCGGCCGCGAAAATGCCCGGCCACGATATCGACGGCGCGTCGCTATTCAACAACGCTCCTCCCCGGCAGCAGCACCGCTGCTATCACGCTGTCGCCCTTCCCCATGCGGCCGGCTTTCCCGGCCTCGAAGTACTACGGCGACTCCGCCACGATCCGGCGCCATCAGTGAGCGTCGCACCTGCCCGCCGCCTGGCTGGCTGGCTGGCTGGCTGGCTGGCTGCCGGACGGTGAGGGCGACACCGGATCGCTTCCCACGTTCACTGAGGATCTCTACGACGGCTTCGGCGCCCAGCTCTACCCCGGCGGCATCACCACGGACCGCACATCGCAGTCTTGATCCGGGCCTCCAACCATCCCACAGGGCGGTCGGAGAGGAGAGGCCATCGGACAGAGCACTCTCCAGTACCGCAAAGCGACCCATCCACCAGATTCGGCAGGCCGCTGACGACTCACGGGGCTTCAACCACTGGTTCAGTTTCCTTACACCCATTCCGTCTTCGCTTGCGGGCACGGACCGCCTGGTGGTCTCGGTCCGCCCCTACGTTGTCGAGGCTGCTTCCGACCTCACCCCCGACCTGGGGATCAGCCTGCCTCCAGCTTCAACCGGTCACTGCGATGACCAGCCGTGGGCTCCTCCTCCCACTCGATTCCTCAGCGCCTCGTGGCGCACG
>NZ_JBSFJV010000249.1:0-2422 GCF_053598235.1 Kitasatospora sp. NPDC001159 | reverse complement strand
AGCTGCGCGCCGACTCCTCGTCGTACGTCAAGGGCGGCTGGGTCTGCCAGGCGGGCGGAGGGCCCTGGGTCCCCACCCGCCCCACCGACGGCGAGCACGCCCGCCGCGCCGTCGCCGAGGCCGCCGGGCGGATGGGCCGGGAGATGGACGCCACCGACCTGCGCTCGCTGATGGCCGGCACGATGACCGCCGAGCGCTGGGACCAGGTCGCGAACCGCTGCCTGACCTGCGGAAACTGCACGATGGTCTGCCCCACCTGCTTCTGCACGACCACGGAGGAGGTTACGGACCTCACCGGTGACCACGCCGAGCGGTGGCGCCGCTGGGACTCCTGCTTCGATCTCGACTTCTCCTATGTGCACGGCACCGGCCCGGTCCGCAGCTCGGCACGCAGCCGCTACCGGCAGTGGCTCACCCACAAACTCGGCACCTGGTACGACCAGTTCGGTTCCTCGGGGTGCGTCGGTTGCGGCCGCTGCATCGCCTGGTGCCCGGTCGGCATCGACATCACCGAGGAGGTCGCCGCTCTGCGGGCCGAATCCGCCACGACCGAGGGAGTACCGTGATGTACGCGACGACCCCCGTCCCGTACCGGGTGCTGGCCCGTCGCCGGGAGACCGCCGACACCGTCACCCTCGACCTCGTGCCCGCCGGCGCCGCCCCGCTGCGCCCGTTCCGGCCGGGGCAGTACGCGATGCTGTACGCCTTCGGCACCGGGGAGATCCCGCTCTCCACCAGCCGGATCGACGGCGCCGTGCTCGGCCACACCATCCGCGCGGTCGGAAAGGTCAGCGAGGCGCTCTGCCGGGCCGAGCGCGGCGACTGGATCGGGGCCCGCGGCCCCTACGGCACGGTCTGGCAGACCCCGCCCGCCGGCAGCGACGTCCTGGTCGTCTCCGGCGGCATCGGGCTCGCCCCGCTCCGGCCGCTGATCGAGGAAGTCCTCCACCGGGTAGTGGAGTTCGGGAAGGTATCGGTGCTCGCCGGGTACCGCAACCCGGGCGAGCTGCTGTTCCTCGACGACCTGCCGCGCTGGCGCCGCCACGCGGACGTCCGGACCACGGTGGACCACCCCGAGCCTGGCTGGCGCGGCGCCACCGGCCTCGTCACCGGCCTGCTGGACAGCGCCGACTTCCGGCCCGAGCGCTGCGCCGCCTACCTGTGCGGCCCGGAGGTGATGATGCGCGCCACCGCCGGGGAACTGCTGCGCCGGGGCGTGCCGGCGGAGCGGATCCGGGTCTCGCTGGAACGCAACATGCGCTGCGCCACCGTCTGGTGCGGCCACTGCCAGCTCGGCCCGGTCCTCGTCTGCCGGGACGGCCCGGTCTTCGGCTGGGACCACGCCGAGGGCCTGCTGTCCACCCCCGAGCGGTGAGCACCATGGGCATCCCGCGTCTGGCGGTCTGGAAGTTCTCCTCCTGCGACGGCTGCCAGCTCACCCTCCTCGACTGCGAGGACGAACTCCTCGCGCTGGCCGGGCGGGTGGAGATCGGCTACTTCCTGGAGGCCTCCAGCCGCGAACTGCCACCGCCGTACGACCTTTCCCTGGTCGAGGGCTCCATCGCCACCGCGGCTGACCTGGAGCGCGTCCGGCGGGTTCGTGAGCAGTCCCGGTACCTGGTGACCATCGGTGCCTGCGCCACCGCGGGCGGCGTCCAGGCGCTGCGCAACCTGGCGAGCCTGCCCGAGTACCAGGCCGTCGTCTACGCCCAGCCCGAGTACATCGACAGCCTCGACCACTCCACCCCGATCGCCGCCCACGTGCCGGTCGACCTGGAACTGCGCGGCTGCCCGATCGACAAGCGGCAGCTGCTGGAGGTCATCACCGCCTACCTCGCCGACCGCAAGCCCGACATCCCCACGCACAGCGTCTGCTTCGAGTGCAAGCTGCGCGGCACCACCTGCGTCACCGTCGCCCACGGCACCCCGTGCCTCGGCCCGGTCACCCAGGCCGGCTGCGGCGCCATCTGCCCGGCGTACGGACGCGGCTGCTACGGCTGCTTCGGACCGATGGGCAGCCCCAACGGCCAGGGAGGGCCCAACACCCGCGCCCTACTGCCGCTGCTGCGCCGCGACGGGGTGGCGGACGCGGACGCCGCCCGGCTCTACCGCACCTTCAATGCCGAGGCCCCCGCCTTCGCCGAGGCCGCCCGGCAGGCGACCGAGGAGGCCGGATGACCCACCGCACCGAGCGGCTGCACACCGTCGGCGCGTTGGCCCGAACCCTCGGCGGGCGCGCGATCCACCCGGTCAACGTCCGGCTCGGCGGCTTCCACCGGCTGCCAACCCGAGCCGAACTCGACCACCTGGCAACGATGTTGCGCCTCCCGCCGACGGCGCAGAACCAGAGCGCGATCGAGGCCGACCTTCGGGCCTTCGTCCAGCCCCGGCTGCACCTGGACGACGCCGAGCTGACCCGCGA
>NZ_JBSFJV010000248.1:0-2450 GCF_053598235.1 Kitasatospora sp. NPDC001159 | reverse complement strand
CGCAGGGCGCTGATCACCCAGGCGAGGGAGGGGATGATCGCCACTGCGGTTCCGGCGGCCCAGCACGCATCGGCGAGCGTTCCGGCGCCGGCGAGCCAGGCGATCCCGCAACGAGTCCCGATACGCAGCTTGACCAGCAGCGATGACTTTCCGAGCCCCACAGGATGCCGGATGGGTCAGCGCGCCCGTCTCCCGGGGGCGGGCAGCCTCCTTGCCCCACCCCGCTTCCCGACGCCGACAGCGCCGTCTTCGCCCCAGCCGTGGCCGTCTTCGTCGATCCCGACACCCGGCCCGCCGACGACTTCACGGCACACCGCCGCCGCGCACCACTGTGCGCCTGCACCCCGACGGACGCTCGACCCGCACTGCAACTACGCCCACTGACTTGGGGGCATCCCGTCCCCGTCGCCGCTGCCGCTATCCTCGCGCTCGTGATCAACAAGAGGACCGCGGGTGTGGCTGGGGGCCCGCCGACGACCGCCGGGCCCGGTCGTCGCACTCCGCCATCAGCAGCTCGGCCAGGAAGCCGCGGTAGGTCATCTGGTCCTTGACCGCCCGATCGGCGATATCCGCGAACTCGTTGCGGATCGACGGCAGCCGCAGCAGCCGACAGGCGGTGTCGATGGCCGTGGTCGCGGCCTGCTCGGTCAGGTTCCGCTGGCGGGGCAGCATGGCGGTCATGGCGCTTCTCCCTCTCGCAGGTCACCGCCGCCCACGCGGCGGTGTCGGAGCAACTGGTCGTAGTGGGTCACCGAGGGCAGAGGCCTGGTGTCCGGCGGCAGATGGTTGAGCTTCCACTCGTGCAGGAAGGTCACCGTCGCCGCTCCCGGCCCGGCGACCGGCCGCGATGCGGGCACGGCGACGGTGGGCTCGCCCGGCCCGGCGACCGGCCGCGATGCGGGCACGGCGACGGTGGGCTCGTCCTCGGCCTGGGCTGCCTTGCGGGCCTCCAGGGCGACCGCGTCCGCGGTCAGGGCCCCGGCCCGCAGCGCGGTGGCCAGGCCCGCGACGACGTGCTCGTGCGCGAGGTGGCGGCCCAGCAGCAGCACCTCGATCAGGGCCCGAGCCCCCTCGGCGTCGCCGTGCGCCCTGACCGCCGCAGCCCACCAGGCGTCGTGGACAGGGGTGAACTTCCCGGCGGAGCGGGCCTGGTCGAGCGCGGTCGCGCCGGGGAAGGCACCCGGCGGGAAATATCGGACAGGGCAGGATGGGAATAGGCCGCACGGGCCCAGATGCCCTTCATACCCATCCAACCCATGCGGCCATTTTCATCTCACGGCCCGGCCGACTCTGACTTCATTGCGCCCAAGGCCGTTAGTTTTCTTCGGAGAAGTCGAATTCCTGGGTCTGTCGACGATAGGGCAGGGAGAGGAGGGCGAGGCGGTGTTGGGGCCAAAGGTCCGAACGCTCGCTCAGGCTCAGCTCGCCGTCCCGTCGCATCAGCCAGATCTCCTCGAAGTCATAGTGCAGGACCGCATCACCGGGGATGTGGGACAACAGTCCGACCGCAAGCCGAACGACGTCGTCCTGTTGGCCGGAGATATTGGCCATTTTGTCGAGACGGAACATGACCGAGACGGTCGGTGTGAAGACGCGGCCTCCGACGAGCGGATCCCCCCATGGGGCCGGGCTCTTCGGCGTCACCCGGATGCGGGTACCGTTCAGCGTCTGTGAGCCGTCGCCGAGTAGCTTGTCGGCGTCTGTTGATGCGTTGGACAGCTGCAGTCCCCGCGCGACCGCCTCAAGTTTCGTCGCTACCTCGTCGGGGCTGAGCGGCGTCACCAGGTCGAAGCTGTAGGAAATAGCCATGTCGGCCGTCTTTCTCGGTTGGGTTACGGGTAGAGGTGGAGGATGTTGCCGGCCTTGTCGATCACCTTGACCTCCTTGAGGCCGTTGATCGGCCAGTCGTTCAGCTGCTTTCGCATCGCATCCATGTCGACGGGGGTATCGGACATATTCAGCACGATTCGGTCAGCCTGGCCCTCGTCCACCTTCTCTTGGATCTTGTGGGAGATGGCGCGCGGCTTGTCGGTCGTAGGTGCGTAGCAGTCCATGATTTCTCCCTCGACGCGGTAGTCGGGGTTCTTGTCGCCAGGCACCTTGGGGTTCTGCTCGACCTTGTAACCGTTCTTTGCCAGGATCTCGGCAGACTCGTTCTCCCGGGTGATCGAGCGGACCGTCGTCGCGTCGGCACTCTTATCGATGGGGGTGACACGACCGCCCGGAGTGGCATTCGGGTCGGGTGACCCCGAAGGCCGGGTTTCCATGCTGGGTGAACTGCCTCCTCCGCCCCCGCCGTTACCCTCCATGTGAACCCGGTCGGGCCCGACCGCATCCTGGGCGATCTGGCTGGCGCTGAGACTCCCCCGGGATGCGGGAGAAGCTGACAGCGGTTCAGATGGGGAGCATGGAAGGAAGCCCCACGATGGCCGCACCGATGAAGTACCCAC
>NZ_JBSFJV010000247.1:0-2464 GCF_053598235.1 Kitasatospora sp. NPDC001159 | reverse complement strand
GTCGTGGCACATGGCATCGCGGTCAGGGGTGGAGGGCGTGGTCGGGGTGTGGAGGTCGTCGATGGTGATGTCGACGCGTGTGACGGCGAGGCCCAGGGTGTGTTGTGCGTTGTGCAGGACGGCCTGGCGGACCTGGTCGGCCTGGGGGAGCAGTGGGCGGGACGGGTCGGCGGTGAGGGTCATGGTCGCGTGGATGGTTCTGCCGTCGGCGGTGGGTGTGAGGCGGCAGCTGCCGGCCAGGGCCGTGCCGGCGTTGTCGGCGGCGCTGCGCAGTGCTTTGGCTGCGGTGTTCTCGTCGATGTGATGTCCGTGGGCGGGGTCGCCACGGGAGAGCTGTCGTCCTCGTCGGTGTTCGGCTCGTACCGCGCGCATGACCCGCCCGGGCAGGGCCGTGCTCCAGCTGCCGGGTCCCTGGGCGCGCAGGGCCTCGGTGGCCTGACGCAGGAGGCGCTGCTTGTCGGCGTCGGCGCGGTCGTCGGGACTGTCCTGGGTCCGGCCGTTGCCAGGCCCTGTCGGTGTCGGGTCGGCTGCGCGGGGTGGGCGGTGTTCTAGCGCCATGGGTCCATCGCCTCCGCCAGGGATCGGCGTGCGCGGAACAGCCTGCCGCGCACCGTCTGCTCGCTGATGCCGAGGGTCCGTGCGATCTCGCCGTAGTGCATGTCGTGCAGTTCGCGCAGGATCCAGCAGGCCCTCTGGCCGGGGTCGATGCCGGCCAGTGCGTGGGCGAGTGCGCGTGTGGCGGCGCGGGCCTCCGCCACCTCCTCCGGGGCTCCGAGCGTGGGGAAGGCTGCGGGTTCGGGCTGGATGTCGAGGGGTGCGGGGGGCGGGGGACGGCTGCGCAGGAGGCTGAGGCAGCGGTTGGTGACGATGCGGTAGAGCCAGGTGCGGAACGCGGCATCGCCCCGGAAGTCCGGCAGCCGCCTCCACGCGCTGAGGAGGGACTCCTGCACCATGTCCTCGGCGTCCTGCCGGTTGCCGGTCAGGTGACGGGCGAGGGTGGGGAGGGCGGCGCTGTGGCGGCCGACCAGGACGGCGAAGGCGCCGTCGTCGCCCTCCGCTGCGCGGACCGCGAGGAGCCGGTCGCTGACCGGGCCGGTGCGGTCCAGGCGGGTTGCGGTGGACCGGGACGGCAGGCGCCAGGGCGCGGCCAGGCGGTCGTGTCGGGCGGGCGGTAGGGGAGGCCGCTCGCGGAAGTCGGCGGTGGTGTGGGTCTGCGCTGTGCTCATCGTGGCGTCCGGTCGCCGATGCTGAATGCCCCTCCTCTTCTCGCCTGTCCGTTATCCGGAAAGTCATGCCGGAGGTGTGAGGATTTCGTGCGGGCGGCGTCCAACAGTTAGCGGGCCCGGCCGGGTTCGCACCGTGCGAGGTCAAGGAGGCTTGCCATGACGGACACGTCCAGTAATTTCCCGCAGGGCAGCGGACGCCCGGAGGACGGCCTGCAGGGTCGCGTCGGCGCGGACCGGGCGCCTGAGGAGCGGGGGAAGACGACCATCGCCGACAGCGTCGTGGAGAAGATCGTGGGCACCGCCGCGCGGGACGTTCCCGGCATCCACGCGCTGGGAGCCGGGATGTCCCGCACCATAGGCGCGGTACGTGAACGCGTTCCGGGCGGGGGACGGGCGAGCGTCAGGGGCGGCGTGAAGGTCGAGGTGGGCGAGCGCCAGGCCGCCGTCGACCTCGTCGTCGTCGTCGAGTACGGCATCCCCATCACCGAACTGGCGGGCGACGTGCGCGTCAGTGTCATCTCGGCAGTGGAACGCCTGACCGGCCTGGAGGTCGTGGAGGTGAACATCGCCGTCGACGACGTCCACCTCCCCGACGAGGACGAGGACACCGAGAGCCGCGTCGCCTGACCCGCAGCCGCCCGGCCCCGCACCGCCGCTGCCGGGACGTTGCAGCGTGATCGGGGCGGCCCGGGTGACACCGAGCAAGGAGCATGTGAGATGAGCACAGCCGCAATCGGTCTGCTCGCGGGAATGGCGCTGGGATTCGCCGGGTACTTCGGAGGTTTCTGGGCCTTCCTCCTGGTCCTCGTCCTCGGCGTGGTCGGCCTCGTCGTCGGGCGCCTCCTGGAGGGCGAGGACATCAGGGACTGGCGTCGGCCCCGTTCCGAGGACCGGCGCCGATGACCCCGCAACCCGTCGCGGCACATGAGCGCGGCGCCACCGTCATCCCGGACCGCGTGGTGGCCAGGATCGCCGCGCGAGCCGGCCGGGAGGCCCTCCTCACACAGCCGTACGGCCCCGCACGGCCCGCACCGCCGACCCCCGACGCCTCGGCCCACGTCCACGGCGGCTCCGCCCGCATCAGGCTGGCCGTCGAGCTGCCGTATCCGATCGACCTCGCCGCAGCCGCCCGCGAACTGCAACGCCAGGTGACCCAGCGCGTGGGCCACCTGACCGGACTCGAGGTCACCGAAGTCGCCCTCGCGATCCGCCGCCTCAGCCCCGAGGGCAGTGGCGGC
>NZ_JBSFJV010000246.1:0-2496 GCF_053598235.1 Kitasatospora sp. NPDC001159 | reverse complement strand
GGCAGGGACAGGAACCGGTGCGACTGACGACGAATGCCAAGTTGCCAGACCGGATCGACCCTCGCCAAGACCCCCTCGCTACGATCCGCCGTCGTAGCCGAGGAGACCGGCACCGATACGAGAGGCGAGCCACCCGGAGCGCGCCGACCCCCGCCGCCCCCTCCCGGCCTGCGCAAACACCCACCAGCCGCCCACCAAATAGTCACAAAATTGCTCAAAACGGACACCACTATCCGTCATCGTGCACCACATCCGCGTGTGAGCGCACTCACCCCCCAGCCCCCGACAACATCACCGAACGACCCACCGTCACCACACCGAGTCAACACCAGGCAACCGCCGTTGAGACCGCCACCACACCCGGCCGACACGGGACGGCACCGAAGGACATCCCCACAACTGCCGATCCTCCCGGCCGGCACGACGGCAGCCGGGCAGGGCGCGAAGCCGTCGCAGGACCGCGGAACTCGCCACAGCAGCTGGCCTTGGATCACGGCCGGCCAGGTCGTGGCTGCCGGGTAGCGACCTCCGCAGCGACCCTTCACGAAACTCCGGTCGCCGCCCCCTGGCGGTGGCCGTCCTGGCCGATCACCCGGCAGCGCAGCTACTCGGTGGCGCGGCAGTGGTGGCTGGAATCGGACGGCCGCGTCGACGAGGACCAGAAGCCGGCGGCTTCGCCGGGCAGCGGCTGCGGCGAAGCCCAAGGTGCCGCGGGCGGGCGGACCGGTTCACGCAGGGCCCGGCGGCGCTGGCGGCGTTCGTCGAGCAGGAAGGGCATGCCCGGGTGCCCCGCTCACCGGCCGCGGTCGCGGCCGGTGTCCGAGGGCTGGCGGTACCGCTGCTGCGGCCCTGAGAGAGCACCGGGAGGCCGTCATCCCTGCGAGGTGGCGGCCTTCTGGCGTTCCGGGGCGCTGCCGGGCGGGCGGGTCACGGCCATGGAAGGAGCGGATAGCTCCGACCACTCGTTCGCGAAGGGAGCCGGCGACGGGCGGGGCCGGGCCGGACGGGCATCGATCTCGGTCACGGGTCACCGGCGTGCCGGGCCGGGCCCTGGCACGGCCGCTTTCGCCGGATCGGGCACCGTTCGTTCAACGGGCCGACCAGATCGGGCAGTCGGGGGTGTGGCGGCGCGTGATGGCGACGGCCCCTCCGGGCAGGACTCGCCGGGTGCGGGTGCTCGCGCAGCAGCCCTGTATACCCGGGCCCGGCCGCACCGGCACCGGGCGGACCGGGGTAGTGGGCGGCGGGGCGGGTGGAAGGGCGAGCCGGTCCTCGGGTACGTCGAGTCGGCGGGCTGCGGGGCGACGGCTGCGTCGGGGCGTTGCCATGGCCCCAGCATGCCGTCGTCCGGGCGGGCACGCCGCGCGGAGGCGGCCGGGCGGGGGAGGTCGGTGCACCGCCGTCCTGCGGTCGGCAGGTACCCGTCTGACGAGTTGTCCGCCGCCGGGGGCACGGTCGCAGGGGCCGGCGTACGGCGGAGGCAGCGGCGCCCGGCGCGCTTTCGAACCGCGCCGGCGGCCCGGCCGGCCGCGCCACCGGTCGTCGGCCCTCGGCGGGCTGCCGGCGATGCCAGCGGTGGAACGACTCGCCACCCGTACCTGGCGCCGCCGCCGCCAGCCCAGACAGATCGCCCCAAAACCGTCATAAGCCGTGAGACCGCTCACACTGAAAATGGTCCACGACGGGCGATAGCGGCCGCACCCGGCGCCGCCCGCGACCCCCGACTGCGACGTTTTCGCAGCTCAGCAGCGTTGGTGTGGCCACGCGGCCCGCCCTTCGAATCGACGGCGGTCCGCCCTGGATACGACGGCGGATCGTAACAAGGGGGTCTTGTCGGCAGCCGATCCCACCTGGCAACAATTGCTCCACCCAGCCACACCGGCCCCTGTCCCGCCGGATGCGGCTAACCGCCGAAACACGCCCCACGACCACTCGGCCCCTGTCCGGCCACGGTCCAAGCAGGGCGTGACACCGGCCCAACCCGATTGAGGTCCAGGTCTACATGCCCAATTTCAAGCTTCGTATGCGCACCTCTGCTGCTGTTCTCGCCGGCGCCGCTGGCCTGACCACCCTGGGTGCGGCTCTGGTGCCCGCCACCGCCTCTGCCACGACCCTGTCCCCGAAGACCATCGCCGCCCAGATCGTCCCGGCGAACCAGCTGGCCTCGTTCAGCCACATCATCTCCCACGAGTCCAGCTGGAACGTGCACGCGACCAACCCGAGCTCGGGCGCCTACGGGCTGGGCCAGGCCCTGCCAGCCTCCAAGATGGCCTCCGCGGGTAAGGACTGGAGGACCAACCCGCGCACCCAGATCAAGTGGGCACTGGACTACATGAACACCCGCTACGGCAGCCCGAACGCCGCCTGGGCCTTCTGGCAGACCCACCACTGGTACTGAGCCGACCCCTCGGCCCCCAGCAGCACACCCGCGACCTTGACCTCCCTCCCCCTCACCCCGGGGGCCGGACAGGGACCACTGGGATGACCCGACAGGGC
>NZ_JBSFJV010000245.1:0-2501 GCF_053598235.1 Kitasatospora sp. NPDC001159 | reverse complement strand
CCGAACAGGCAGCCACCGAACGAACGAACCTGAACACCAATCAACCCACCCTGACCTGCTGATCAGCACCTCCCGCCCACCGGGGGATCCTCAGAACCGGACCAGCAAGCTCGACCGGTTCAAGCCCTACATCGAGCAGCGGATCGCCGAGGGCTGCACGAACCTGTCCCGACTCCACCGCGAACTGAAAGAACGCGGAGCACGCTGCAGCTACAGCACCCTGCGCGACTACGTCCGACCACTTCGACCCGACCGTCGGACCGCGGGGAGCACGCCGCCCATCGCCCGGCCGCCCTCGCCCCGCGAGGCCACCCGCTGGATCACCAGCCACCCCGACCACCTACGCGAGGAGGACCAGCAGCAACTCAAGAACCTGCTCGCCCGCTCATCCGAACTCACGGCCGCCGCCGGCCATGTCCGCACCTTCGCGACCATCATGACCAACCGCGAGGGAGACCGCCTGCGGCACTGGATCGCCGACGTCTGCGCCGACGAGCACTGCGGCCTGGCTGGCTTCGCCACCGGGCTGATCCCCCTCGACGCCGTGGTCTACGGCATGAGCACCGACTGGTCATCCGGCCCCGTCGAGGGCCGCGTCAACGACCTCAAAGCACTCAAAAGGGCCCTGTGCGGGCGGGCCGGGTTCCCGCTCCTGCGCAAGAAGCTCCTGCTGACCGCTGCCAGCCGCCGAACCGGCGCCGTCGCGGAACCTTCAGCCTCGTTCTCGAACCTCCCCAAGAAAACGTCAGACTGAGTTTGATTATGAACCCAGTCCGAATATGATCGAGGTGTGGCAGGGCTACGTGAACGCAAGAAGGAACAAACCAGGCAGCGGATCGCCGCCGTGGCGTTGAGGCTGTTCGCCGAGCGCGGCTTCGACGCGGTGACGGTCAACGAGATCGCCGAAGCCGCCGAAGTGGCCAAGGCAACGCTGTTCACGTACTTCCCCACCAAGGAGTCCCTCGCGCTCCAGGGCGTGGGTGAGGACGATCCGGCCGGGATCGTCACCAGGCGGCAACCGGGCGACTCCCCCCTCGTGGCGCTGCGGGCCCACTACCGCGCATTCGCCACCAGGCAGACGGCACTGGCGAACTACGAGGCGCTGATCGCCCAGATGCGCGTGATCCACGACAGCCCCACGCTCAGCACCGCCGCCAACAGCCTGCTCTACCAACAGCGGCAGGCGCTGGCCCGCGCCTTGGCCGAGCAGTACGGCGAGACCGCAGCCGCGCTCATGGCGGCCCAGATCGCCGCGTCCCTGCTCACCCTCCAGGAGTCCTACTTCCACCGCCTGCTCAGCGGCGCATTGCCACAGGAAGCGGGCCGCGCCCTGGCCAAGGACGTCGAGCTCGCCTTCGACCTGCTGGAAAACGGGCTCTACCACGCAAAGGAACGGTGACATGCGCGCACGCGGCATCAACTACGACACCGGGTTCCTCCCCGGTGACGCACTTTCCCGCAAGACCTTTCTCCCCGAAACGGTCCGCCACGACATGGCGGTGATCGCCGATGAGCTGCACTGTGACGCCGTGCGCATCTCCGGCCGCGATCCAGAACGGCTGAGCATCGCTGCAAACGCCGCCGCCGATGCCGGCCTGGAAATCTGGTTCGCGCCCTTCCCCGTGGACCTTCCCCCCGAGCAGGTGCTCCTTCTCTTCGCCGACTGCGCGCAACGGGCCGAAGCCGTGCGGCGTATCGGCGCCGAGGTGGTGTTCGTCACTGGATGCGAAATCAGCACTTTCTGCAGTGGCTTCCTCCCCGGGGCCACCTACACCGACCGCCTACATGCCATGGCCACAGCCGACATGGAATGGTGGGCCTCGATCGGGCCCGTCCCCGAGAGACTCAACGCCTTCCTCGCCAAAGCCGCCGCAACAGTCCGAGGCCACTTCGGCGGACGGGTCACCTACGCCTCTGGCCCCTGGGAGAGCGTCGACTGGCACCCCTTCGATCTGATCGGCGTCGACGCCTACCGGGACGTCCACAACGCCGATACCTTCCGCTCCGACCTGCGCGAGCACTTCCACCACGGCAAGCCCGTCGCCATCACCGAGTTCGGCACCTGCGCCTACCAAGGGGCGGGTGAACTCGGTGGCATGGCCTGGCAGCCGCCGTACGGAGCGATCCCGGACGAGGACGAACAGGTGCGCTACCTCGCCGAACTCACGGACATCTTCGAGGCCGAAGGAGTGGACACCGCACTCTGGTTCTCCTTCGCCAACTACGACAAGCCCGGCCCGAGGGACATCGCCTCCTACGGCGTCGTCCGCATGCTCGACGACACCCGATGGGAGCCCAAGAAGGTGTTCCACACCATGGCGACCAGATACGAACGACGCTGACCCGCCAAGAGGCCACGGCACTCCAGGGCGACGGAGCGTCACCGGGTGCACGGAAGCGCGATCGACTAGGAGCGTGTCTCAGTAACAGGCAACCCACCTGCGTCTCGTGATCATTCGTGCGGGATGATCCCGGTGTGCATGGCGAGGATGGGCTGTTCG
>NZ_JBSFJV010000244.1:0-2556 GCF_053598235.1 Kitasatospora sp. NPDC001159 | reverse complement strand
GATCATCATGCCGCAGATCTCGTCGGCTCAGCCAGAGTGCCTGACCGACCGACGAGGACGACACCAGTGCACCGTCGCGCAGAGCCTCTCACCAGTGCGGATGAGGTTATCGGCAAGGGCACCGTCAGCGAGGCGAGGGATCGGAAGGGCGGCCAGCGCGCGGCGCAGTCGGGCGGGCTCGAGCCAGCCCCGGTCCAGCGCGGCGTACATCGCACCGTGCCCACGCCGGTGCTCGGCCGCCAGCGACAGGTCCACAGCGTCTTGACCGGCCCGTCCGTGCACAGCAGCGCGTCGGTGAGCTCGAAGAGCACGTCCGCGCGCGTGTACAGGCACTCGTAGAAGTCCATCCGAAAGCGGGACAGCACGCCCCACTGCTCGACGGCGGGCACCTGCACAGGGAGACTCGTCACCAGCGGCCGTTCCTTCAGCTTCGTTACTCGACACCTCGAAGCGTGAAGGGCGGCCGCCTCTGCTGTCTCGCGAAGAACCGCAGATCAGCAGGTCGGGTGACCTCCGAGGTTAAACCACAAGCTCAGACACAGATGTTGTCTCCCCAAGTCCTCGATGCCCCGCCGCCGAGGTCCTGGAAGTGGACTACCGCGCAGTGGAAGTTCTGACGGACCTCGGCGCCTACGGTGTACTCATAGGAAGTGGGATAGCCTGCCCATCCCGCCTCGCACCCCTGGCTGCACCAGTAGTCGCCGATGGCTCCCCACACCGGCCAAGCGCCAGTGTTCGGAGACCAGTAGATCGTCCCGTGTTCGAACTGCGTTCGTCGGCCGACCCCGTCGGGGTTGACCAGCTCGTCCGTGAGGGGGCATCCGAGCGACCCGCCAGAGCCACCCATCTGGATGTACCTCTGCTCGATGGCCCCCAGGACCGCGTGCCCACAGTAGGAGCCGTCGGCCCGCGCGGGAGTTGCAATCGACACGACGAACACGCTTGCCAACAGGGCCAGCAGGCCCAACATGGCCGCGATCCGGCCTTGAAGCCCCGGCCGGACAACTGCACTGGTGTTCATCTCACATCCGCCTTCCGTTAGAGACCGATGGGCAGGAAACCTGAAGTCCCCCTTGGGAGTTGCGTACGAGCACTATCGCGAAACCGATTGATCCTTACAAGAGCGAGCCCACCTCAGCGGGCCGTGTTTGTGCCACTGAACCTTGAGTTGTCGTGCCTCGGTCATGGTTGGTGGCGGGTGGGAGAGTTGGCTCGGGCGCTCGATTTACGGGCACTCCCGGCCTTTGAGCTGGACTTTCTTGACGGCGGAGTCCGTCGGCGTGAGGCGTTGGGGTCGAGTTGGGACGTGCCCTCTCTGGCAAAGTGAGACAAGTCGGGCATACTGGATAATTCAATGAGTCGAGGGCGGAGATGGAGGAGAGCCCAGGTGGCCAGCACCATCGACCACAGGGTCCCGGATCCGCAGGTGGAGCCCCGTTCCACGAACCGCCGGTTCTCGGCGGCGTACAAGCCGAGGATCCTCGCCGAGTACGACACCTTGGACAAGCACGGCAAAGGCGCGCAGCTGCGGCGCGAGGGCCCGTACTCGTCTCTGATCGCCACGTGGACGCCCTCGCCGAAACCCCTCCGACCTGGGTCAGGCCTTCGGCGCCGAGCGATGCCCAGGCGATGGCAGCAGGCGTGACCTGCAGGGGATCGAGTCCCCGTTGCTGAGCGGGTAGGGTCCCCAGCCTGGCGAAGGGCCGGCCAGCCTCGCGTGTAGGTTTCTCGGCTCGGAAGATTTCAAGTCCAGTGAGACGGTCGTGACGCTATGAGGTTTGTGGTGCGGGTTCCCTGCGCTTGGCGGGGTTGTTGATCCACGCTGTCTTCGGGATCTCGGGCGGTCTGGGGCGGCGGCCGAAGCGTTCGGGGTGGCGCGCGTAGGCCTCGGCGAGGGTGACGGCCCGCTGGTCACGGATCTCCTCGGCGGTGCCGAAGTGGACGCTGGCGGGCGTGTGAAGTCCGATGCCCGAGTGCCTGTGCTCGTGGTTGTAGTACGAGATGAAGGCGTCGAACCATTCGCGGGCATGGGCCAGGGAGTCGAACCGCTCGGGATAGTCGGACACGTACTTGGTGGTCTTGAACTGGGCCTCGCTGTAGGGGTTGTCGTTGGAGACCTTGGGGCGCGAGTGGCTCCTGGTGACGCCGAGATCGATCAGCAGCTGGGAGACCTTCTTGGAGGTCATCGAGGTGCCCCGGTCAGCGTGCACGGTCTCGGGGACGATGCCGTTGCGCGCGATGGTCTCGCGGATCAGCTCCTCTGCCCGATCGGCTGATTCGGCGAGTTCGACGGTGTGGCCGACGATGTAGCGGCTGAAGATGTCGATGATGACGTAGGCGTGGTACCAGATGCCCTTGCTGGGGCCGGCCGCTTTGGTGATGTCCCAGGTGAACACCTGGGAGGGGCCGTCGGCGACCAGTTCGGGCACCGTCTTGGCCGGGTGGGTGGCCTGGCGGCGGCGTTCACCGGACTGTCCCCGCTCGCGCAGGATCCGGTACATCGTGGAGACCGAGCAGTGGTAGCGCCCGGTATCCAGCTCGCGGGCCCAGATCTGT
>NZ_JBSFJV010000243.1:0-2604 GCF_053598235.1 Kitasatospora sp. NPDC001159 | reverse complement strand
CTGCCGGTCGGCACCGCCTCCGCCTACCTGCGGACCAGGCAGGCGCTGCTCGCCGCCCTGGTGCGCCGGTTGGTTGAGCTGGACCAAGGCGAGCTCCGACGGGGGAATCGCGCCCCGCCTCCCGGTGGGGGGACGGCGGAGCGACGGCACACGGCGGCGGGCGCGGCACGGGGGAGAGCCCGCGCCCGCCGCCGGTACGCCGTCCGGGCGGTGATTGTCAGTGGTGCCGGTCACGATGGGGGAGCACGGACCACCCGGTCCGCGCGCTGCCTCGGAACGGGGGAGACCATGACCATCAGCCACCCTGAGCCCGTCACCGCCCGCCTCCACTCCGCCGCCCTGCCGCACTCCCCGGGTTCCTCCGGGGGCCGCCCCGCCGGGCGGGACGTCCATCCCGTGCTGCGCCGGATCGCCGCGCCACCCGCCGCCCTCGACCTGCTCGCCGACGCCCACCGCACGCTCGTCCGCGCCCGCGCGCTGGAGGACCCGCTGGAGCGCTACGCCACCGCCCACCTGGCCGCGCTGCGCACGGTGGCGGCCGTGCTGGCCGTGCGCGGGCGGCCGGAGAAGAACCCGCGAAGGCGCAAGGCCATCCGCAGCGCCTGGGAGGTGTTGCCCGAGGTGGCCCCCGAACTGGCCGAATGGGCGGTCTACTACGGCGCCGGCGCCCGCCGGCGGGCCGCCGCCGAGGCCGGGATCCGGGGCGCCGCCTCGGCCCGCGACGCCGACGACCTGATCCGCAACTCCGCCCTGTTCCTGCGCCTGGTCGAGCGCCTGCTCGGCCTCCACCCGACCCCGCCCGTCCCACGGCTCCCGCTGGACGACGACGAGCCCCGGGCGTGAACGGCACGGCCGCCCGACAGACGTGAGCGGCCACCCGGCAGGCTTATGGTGGAGGCATCCTGATCGAACTGCACGTGCCAAGGAGCCCTACCTTGTACCCGACGCGTCCCCGCAGTGCCCTGCGTACCGCCGTGGTGTGGGAGGTGGTGCGGGCAGCCCTGGAGAAGCGGGCGGCCGAGCTGGACCAGCCGGTGCTCGACGTGGTCGACACCGGTGGCGGCACCGGCAACTTCGCCGTGCCGGTGGCCAAGCTCGGCCACCGGGTCACCGTGGTCGACCCGAGCCCGGACGCGCTGTTCGCCCTGGAGCGCCGGGCCGCCGAGGCCGGGGTGACGGACCTCGTGCGGGCCGTCCAGGGCGACACACAGACGCTGCCCGAGTTGGTCGCCCCCGGTACCGTGGACGCCGTGCTCTGCCACGGCGTGCTGGAGGTCGTGGACGACCCGGCCGAGTCGCTCGGCAGCCTGGCCGCCACCCTGCGCAAGGGCGGACTGGTCAGCCTGCTGGCCGCCAACCGCAACGGCGCCGTGCTGGCCCGCGCTCTGACCGGCCACTTCAACGAGGCCCGGGCGGCGCTCTCCGCCGTCGACGGCCGCTGGGGCGCGCAGGACCCGATGCCGCGCCGCTTCACCGGCGAGGAGCTGGGCCGGCTGGCCGAGGGCGCGGGCCTGCGGGTCGAGTCGGTGCACGGCGTGCGGGTCTTCGCGGACCTGGTGCCCGGCGTGCTGGTGGACACCGAGCCCGGTGCGATGGAGGCGCTGCTGAAGCTGGAGGAGGCCGCCGCCGCGCAGCCCGCCTTCCATGCCGTGGCCACCCAGCTGCACCTGCTGGCCACCCTGGTCTGAGCCCTCCGGGCCCCTGCCGCCGCCGTACGGTTCGCACACCGTGCGGCGCGGTTCGCTTCCCGGACGGGCGCCGGTCTCCTGCGCCTCGCCCCGGTGCGCTCGCGAACCTCCCCAGCTGCGGGCCGATTCCACCGGATCGGGCACTTGTCCGACCCGTCCCGCGTTGACCCGGGTGCGGCCCCGCCCGGTCGAAGTGGCCCGTCCCACGCGGCGCAGACCACCCCGTAACGGGTCCACGGACCGTATGATCTGGGTAAAGCCGGAAAGCATGACAGCCGGATGCGTGGGGCATATGGACGACACGGGCCGGGTCCCCCGCACAGGCGTCCGACCGTGTGCCCAAGGCTGATTGGACTTGCCTCCCCGACCGGGGTGGCGGACCGGTCGCACCCGCGACCGACGAGTAGGAGGACTCCGTGCCGCTCTCGGAGCACGAGCAGCGACTGCTCGACCAGATGGAGCGAGCGCTGTATGCCGAAGATCCCAAATTCGCGTCAGCGCTTGAGGGAACCGGGCTGCGCACCTACACCCGTCGGCGGGTCTATCTGGCCATCGCCGGTTTCGTGGTGGGGATCGGCCTCTTGATGGGCGGCATGGTCGTTCCGGACCAGATCTGGGTCAGCGTCGTGGGCTTCCTGGTGATGCTCGGGTGCGCGGTGTTCGCCGTGACCGGCTGGCGCCGCGGGCCCGCGGGCCAGGGCTCCGGCCCCCGCCAGGCCGCCGCCCCGCGCCGCAAGGCCGGGATGATGGACCGGGTGGAGCAGCGCTGGCAGCGCCGTCGGGACGAGCAGACCGGCGGCTTCTGAGCCGCTTCACCACGACGGACGAACAGGACGGGGCGGGCAGTCGAATCGCAATGACGATGCACAGGACGTGCTGTTCCCGGGCGGCTACCGGCAGATCACCGACCTGCTGG
>NZ_JBSFJV010000242.1:0-2808 GCF_053598235.1 Kitasatospora sp. NPDC001159 | reverse complement strand
ATGCGCCGGCCGGCACGCGATCACCCGAACGGGACCGAGAATCGAATCTCCGTCCGGCCCTCAAGCCCCAAGAGCGCTTTGATCACGGCTTCTGAGGCGGTCAACGCCAACACGAGGTTGGGCGCCGGTCTCCCCGGGGCTCGGCCGCCCACCTTGATGGTCATCCCCGGGCAGGGGTCCATACCTTGCACAGGCAAAGGCTCGATAACGTCGCAGGTCAAAGCATTGGTGAGAGCGGTCCGGACACCTTGATGCCCGTTCCGGGCGCCGGGACGGGCATCAAGGTATCGGTGGCGGGTGCCGGTCAGGACTTGGTGTCGGTCAGCTCCACCAAGGGCCCGGCCCGGCCTCGAGATCGGCGATCGACCACCAGACGTCGGAGCTGGGTCCTTCGTCTTCCAGGTCCTCCAGCTTGGCGACCATGGCCGGGACGGTGCGCAGCATCTTGGCGACGTAGCGGGTGTGGGCGATGAGTTCCAGGTCGTTGGCGCGGTGGGCGAAGCCGGCCTGGCCGGTGCCGGTGAGGACGGACAGCAGCCTGGGGAAGTGCACGTAGCGGCGTTCCCACAGGGGCACGCCGCCGTCCTGCGCCTCGGTGGTGCCCCGCACTCCGGCTGGCAGGGGAGCGGTGGCCCAGTAGCGGGCGTAGGCGTTCAGCTTGGCGGCCAGCCGGGGCCCGCCCGTGGTGCCGCGGTCGACCTCGACGAACGCCAGATTGGTTGCTCGGTCAGGTACCAGCCCCTGGCCCGCCCGGACTGGGGCAGCACCAGCTCCTCGGCCAGGCCCTCGTCGCGCAGTCGCCGCAGCCGACCGCGCATCTTCTCGATGCCCGCGTCCGGGGCGGTCAGCCGGCGCAGCTGCTCGGCGGTGGCGATCCGGAACTGGAACAAGGCGGCGAGCACGGCCCAGGTGATCTCCACCTCCCGCGTCTCACTGTCGGGCTCCGCGCCCGTCCGCGCCCTGCTCTTCGTCATCGCAGGGGTGCCCCTTCGGCTGGGCGCGGAGCCGGGTGCTCCGCGCGGTCGCCGAAGGGAACCCCGCGAACCTTGGTGGATCCCTTGGTGAACAGCCCCCTCGGCCGCAACGATCACGTAACGGCCTCCACCAACGTTGGTGCCGCGCACGGCCACCAACCTTGGTGGATTCACCGCCCGGATCCCCTTGATGGCGGCCCGAAATACCTTGATGGAGCGGCGGACACCTTGATGGCCGGGCCGGACACCTTGATGCCGCCCCGCCCCGGACCGACCGCTGCGCCCTACAGCTCCCAGGCCCCGCACCGTGGCCGCTGGGGGGCGGCGAGGGTGTGCCACACCGCTCCGCCGGGCCCGTGCCGCTCCAGGTCGTCCAGCCGGGCCGCCCCGGCCCGAACGGTCGTCAGCATCTGCTCCACCATCGGGTGCAGGCCGGCGAGGGCCTGGAGGTCGCGGATCCGGCGCCGGGCGGCCTGCTCGCCGGTGTCGGCCAGGACGAACAGCAGCCTGGGGAACCGCGTATGGTGCTGCTGCCAGGCCGGCCCCACGCTCTGCGCGCCCGCCGTGCGCCGCAGATGGACCGGGACGGGGTGGTGCTCGTGGAAGCGGGCGTACCCGATTAGCTTCGGTTCAGGCACGGATTCCGTGAAGTCGATCGTGCTTCCGTGCGCCGGTGACTCTCCGTCATCTACGGATGGATGCTGGTTGCGTGTGAGGTGAACTCCTTTCTGCTTCCGCATCTCGCGGGGATGCGGATCGAGTGCATGGAAGAGCGGGACGGCCGTGTGGTGATCGAGGCATCGACGCCGGAGGCCGTGCCCGTGCCGTGTCCAGACTGCGGGGCGTCGTCCGATCGGGTGCACAGCCGGTACGGACGGCGGCTGGCGGACGCGCCGTGCGGCGGGCGGGGCGTCGTGATCGAGCTGTCGGTGCGCCGGCTGTTCTGCGACAACGGAGACTGCCCGCGGGTGACCTTCGCCGAGCAGATCGAGGGGCTGACCTGTCGCTACGGCCGCCGAACGCCCCTCCTGCAGCAGCAGCTCAGCGCGCCGGGTGTCGTCCTGGCCGCCCGCGCCGTCGTTCGTCTGGCCCTGCTACTCGGGATCGTGATCAGCCGGACGACCGTCCTGCGCCTGGTCATGGCACTGCCAGACCCGGCCTGGACGAGTCCGCGTGTGCTCGGCATCGACGAGTTCGCCACGAGGAAGGGTCGCCGGTACGGCACCATCCTGGTTGACTGCGAGACCCCTTGACCCGCTGCCCGACCGCGACGCAGACAGCGTCACCGCGTGGCTGCGCGAGCGCCCCGGCGTTGAAATCATCTGCCGCGACCGCGCGCAGGTCTTTGCCGACGGCGCCCGCGAAGGCGCCCCGAACGCCCAGCACTGCGCGGACAAATGGCACGTGTGGCACAACCTGGCCGAAGCCGTCGAACGCCTCGTCTCCCGCCACCGCACCCTGCTGCGTGACCTGGTCGAACCCGAACCGGAACCTGAGCTACCCGAACCGGAGCTCGCATCCGTCGAGACGGCCACGGTCGACGAGAGTCTGCCCGAGCCCTACCCGGCGGGAAAGTTCCTCGACCGGCTCCGCGACACCCACGCCGCCGTCCGTGCCCAGGTCGAGCAGGGCCTGAGC
Source organism: Kitasatospora sp. NPDC001159 (assembly GCF_053598235.1). Classification (NCBI taxonomy): domain Bacteria; kingdom Bacillati; phylum Actinomycetota; class Actinomycetes; order Kitasatosporales; family Streptomycetaceae; genus Kitasatospora; species Kitasatospora sp. NPDC001159. The sequence continues at coordinate 196 of NZ_JBSFJV010000242.1, read as the reverse complement.
CTGCGCGAGGTCGCTCGTCGCCTCGGTTTCGGCCGTAACACGGTCCGCAAGTACGCCCGCGCGGCCAGCCCCGAGGCCATGCTGCACGGCCAGTGGCAGAATGAGACTCCCCCGGGATGCGGGAGAAGCTGACAGCGGTTCAGATGGGGAGCATGGAAGGAAGCCCCACGATGGCCGCACCGATGAAGTACCCACT
>NZ_JBSFJV010000241.1:0-2915 GCF_053598235.1 Kitasatospora sp. NPDC001159 | reverse complement strand
GGGGACCACTCGGCGGGCTTGAGGATCACGGTGTTCCCTGCGGCCAGGGCCGGGGCGACCTTCCAGGTGGCCAGCATCAGCGGGGCGTTCCACGGGGTGATCAGCACGCAGGGGCCGGCCGGGTCCCAGGAGACGTGGTTGGTGTGGCCGCGCGTGTCGAAGTCCTCGTGGCCCAGTGTCAGCAGCCAGTCCGCGAAGAAGCGGAAGTTGTGCGCGACGCGCGGCATCACGCCGCGCCGGTGGGAGCGCAGCAACGCGCCGTTGTCGAGGGTCTCGACGTTGGCCAGGTCCTCGATCCGCTTCTCGACGCCGTCGGCGATCGCGTGCAGGATGCGGGCCCGCTCCACGCGGGGCGTCGCCGCCCACGCGGGGAAGGCGGCCACGGCCGCCGCGACAGCCGCCTCGGCCTCCGCGGCGCCGCCGCGGGCGATCTCGGCGAGCGTGGCGCCGTCGATCGGCGAGAGATCGGCGAACGTCTCCGCCGAGGTGACACGGGCGCCGCCGATCCAGTGACGGGTGTCGACCTCGACCCCGGCGACGGTGGTGGTGTGCTGGGACATGTCCAGCCTTCCTCTCGTGACGGGGCGTCGGTTACTCGGCACCAGAGGTGCCGGACTCCAGCAGCGTTCCGCCGTCCCAGACCACGCCGACCTGGCGGTAGTACGCGCCGATGGGCTCGTGGATCTCAAGTCGGGCCAGCTCCTCGGTAGGAGCCTCGAACAGCGTCAGATCGGCGTCGGCCGCCCAGGCCTGTCCGGCCTCGAAGGAGGCGGCACCGGTCTCGATCAGCTCGTCCAGGGCGAGGCCCTTGCCCTTCTCGACGGAGGGCAGCCAGCGGTGGTGGGCCATGGGGTGGCCGTTGACGAAGCCGTTGGTCTCGGACTGCTCGCGAAGCGTCACCACGGCCTCGGCCAGGCGCCGGTCGGCGGCGGCGAGGGTGGCACCGAACCGGGCTCCCGCCTCGATGCGGGGGGCCGGGCCGTAGGGGTGGGGGCGCGTCATGTGGATGGAGCCGAGCTTCTTCGGGTAGCCCTGGTGGAAGCCGCGGACGATGGCGAAGTCCTTGTCGACCCAGATGTAGACGCAGCGCGAGTACGTACGGCCCCGGTAGGAGCAGCGGACGACCGCGAAGGCCTCCTTGTACTGGGATCGGACGGGATCCAGCAGTTCCTCCTTCGTGCCGGAGCAGGACTGCCAGTCGGCCCAAATGAGTGCGACCGCGCCGGGGTCATCCTCCGCCAACTCCAGAGGAGCGGGCAGCAGTTCGCGCACGCGGGCGGGGTCGGTGCGGTACTCGACGGTGATCAGGTCGCCCGAATAGTGCCATGGGGGCGAGGGAATGAGCGACGAGTCGCCGGTCGCGGTCTTGGGGTGGAAATAGCCTCGGACGGTGGTCACAGGTGGCTCCTGGGGTCGGGTCGCGGATGCCTGGGGGTGCGGGGACTCGGGCTCAGACCGCCCTTGCGGCGCCGACCGGCGCCTTGAGCAGCTGGGCGCGGTAGCGGGCCGCGCCGGCCGCCATGGCCTGGCCGCCGAGGGCTACGACGCCGACGAGGCGGTTGTCCGTGTGGTAGCCGACGAGGACGTCGCCGTCGGGGTCGCCGTCGAGGACCCGTACGTCGGCGATGCCGAGGGCCGGGGCGCCGAAGGACTGGAGCCGGAAGTCGTGCTGGTCGCTCCAGAAGGTGGGGAGCGGCGCGAAGGGGGCGGGGTCCGGCTCGGCGCCGCTGAGGTGCGCGACCAGCGTCTTCGCGCCGCACTTGGCGGTGTCGCCGGGAATGGACCAGTGCTCGACGCGGCGCGGGACGCCGTCGTAGCGGGCGTTGGGGAAGCGCGCAACGTCACCCACGGCGACGACGTGGGGGAGGCCGCCGACTCGGAGGAGTTCGTCGGTGAGCACACCGTCGGTGAGGTCGAGGCCGTTGCCGTCGAGCCATTCGGTGTTGGCGATGGAGCCGACCGACTCCACGACCACATCGGCCGGGAGAACGGTGCCGTCCCCGAGGACCACACCGGTCACCTGGTCGTCGCCCTCGAAGCCCGAGACACCCGTCCCGAGTGCGAAGCGCACGCCTCGGTCCTCGTGGCGGCGGTGAAGGGCCCGGGCCAGCAGCTCACCGAGGGGGCGGAGCATCGGCAGCGGTTCGGGGTCAACGACGGTGACCTCGGCCGCGCCGAGGCCGACGGCGGTGGCGGCGACCTCGCAGCCGATGAAGCCGGCTCCGACCACGACCACCCTCACCCCCGGGCGGGTCAGCTCCGCGCGCAGGGCCTCGGCGTCGGCGAGGGTGCGCAGGGTGTGGCGACCGGCCACCGGGCCAGGGCAGCGGAGGCGGCGGGGGCGCATGCCGGTGGCGATGACGAGGCCGTCGAAGGGCAGCTCCGTGCCGTCGTCCAGCGTGAGGAGGCGGTCGGCCAAGCGGGTTCCGGCAACAGCGGCCCCGAGGCGCCAACTCACGTCGGCGGCAGACGCCTTGGGGGTGAAGGCCAGCGACTCGAAGGGCGCCTTTCCGGCCAGCACCTCCTTGGACAGCGGCGGCCGGTTGTACGGCATGTGGGGCTCGTCGCCGATGACTGCGATCTCGCCGGTCCAGCCGGCGCCGCGCAACTGCTCGGCGGCGCGCAGGCCACCCATGGAGGCACCGGCGATGACGATGCGGGGGGCCATCGGGCTCAGTCCTCGATCCGGATGGCCTGGAGCGGACAGACGTCGGCGGCATCCTCGACGTCCGCTCGCAGCGCCTCGTCCGGCTCGCTGACGAAGGCCAGGTGGCCGCTGTCGTCGAGTTGGAAGACGTCGGGGGCGGCGAAGACGCACTGGTCGACGACAGCGGGCTCGTGCGGCCAGGGGCTGGTCGTCGCGCAGCAGGTGCTCAGGAACTCGTCGACACCGTCGAGCGCCACCTCGTCCGGCA
>NZ_JBSFJV010000240.1:0-3005 GCF_053598235.1 Kitasatospora sp. NPDC001159 | reverse complement strand
CTGCGCAGGCGTGCGCACTGGTGGCCCTCGTTCCCGGACCTGTTCGAGGACTTCCCCTTCGAGCTGCGCATGTCCCCCGAGGAGCACGTCATCCGCGTCGAGGAGAGCGAGGAGGACGGCGCATTCGTCATCAAGGCCGAGCTGCCGGGGATCGACCCGGACAAGGACGTCGAGATCACTGTCGAAGGTGGCGTGCTGACCGTCCACGCCGAGCGTCGTGAGGAGAAGAGGGAGAAGCACCGTTCGGAGTTCCGCTACGGTTCCTTCACCCGCAGCATCCGGCTCCCGGAGGGATGCCAGGAAGGGGACATCACCGCCGGCTACGACAAGGGCGTACTGACCGTGAAAGCACCCATGCCCGCGGCGGAGTTGAAGCAGCCACGGCGCGTCCAGATCACCGGCGGCACCTGACGCCCCGGCGCGCCCCGATCAGTACGGACGCCGGTGGATGCGGTTCGCCGGCGTCCGGCTACTTGCCGAGCCAGCCGGACGCCCTTGCGGCGCCGCGTGCAGGTCGGCCTCCGGCTTCCGGACTGCGGCGAGGCCGCTTACGGCCGTCCGTGACCGGAGCCCGGCGGATCAGGCCCCGGTCCCGTTTTCCGGACCGGGGGGCGCGTCAGGTCGCCCCGGAGCGGGCAGCGGCACCCGCCACACCAGTCTGGTTCCCCCGTCGGGCCTGGCTGTGACCTCGAAGCTCCCTCCGAGGCGCGCGGCGCGTTCGGCGAGGTTGGCGAGCCCGCTGCGCCGTCCGTTCTCGGGGAGTCCGCAGCCGTTGTCGGTGACGGTCACGCTCAGCTCTCTGCTTGCGATCAGACCTACCTCCACCGCGGTGGCGCGGGCGTGACGGGCGACGTTCGACAGCGCCTCGCCCAGCACAGCGACGGCCTCATCGGCAAGCGCGGGCGGCACCTCACGGTCGAGAGGCCCCCGCAGCGACACGGTGGGGGCGAACCCGAGCAGTGCCGTAGCCCGTTCGACGCTCTCCGCGGCCCTGCCCGGCAGCCCGGTGGTCGCCCGGTCGGCCTGGTGCGTGCACTGGCCGAAAACGACGGAGCGGATGATCCTGGCGGTCTCGTCGAGTTCGTCGACGGCCTGTCGGACGCGGTCGGAAGCCCCCTGGATGTCGATGAACGCCAGCCCGCCCTGCAGAGTCATCCCGGTGATGATCAGCCGTCGGACGGAGAGGTCGCGCAGATCGGTGGCGATCCGGTCACGTTCTCGTAGCAGGGAGATCTGTTCGGAGTCCCGGCGCCGTTCGGCGAGTTCCATCGCGAGCGCCACCTGCCCGGCGAAGCCGACCAGCGGGGCGGACTCGTCCTCGTCGAACGGGGCCTTGTCCGCCGATCTGGCGAGCATCAGGACACCGCGCAACGCGTGTGGCGGGACACCGACCGGCACGGCCAGGGCCGGCCCCAGGCCCTCCCACCGCGGTGGGCCGGTCGTGATCCTCTGGTCCTTGTGCACGTCGGCGGACACCGTCAGGGCACCGGTGCGCGCGGCCTCGCCCATGAGCGTCCCCTCGAACGGCAGCGCCAGGTCCCGGTGCTGCGCCGCCTGGAGCCCAACGGCGAGCCGCACCTTCAGGTGGCCGGGATCGGGCGTGGGGGTGGCGACAACGGCGAGGTCCGCTTCCGCGATAGCGGTCGCTCTTCCGATCGACAGGGCGAGTACGTCGTCCGCCGAGCTGCCCGACAGCAGGCTTCCGGTGATCTCGGCGCTTGCAGCCAGCCAGCGTTCCTGCAGCCGGGACTGCCGGTAGAGCCGGGCGTTGTCGATCGCCACTCCGGCGGCCACCGCCAGCGTGCCCAGCACCGACTCGTCCTCGGCGTCGAACTGCCCGTCACCGCGCTTCTGCGTGAGGTAAAGGTTGCCGTACACCTTGTTCCGCCCCCGGATCGGCATACCGAGGAAGGTGTGCATCGGCGGGTGATGGCTCGGGAAGCCGTAGGAGGACGGATGCTCGGAGATCTCCGCGAGTCTCAGCATCCGTGGACCGCGGATCAGTTCGCCCAGCACCCCGTGCCCGGACGGTAGCGCGCCGATCCTGCGGATCTGCTCCTCGGTCATCCCGACCGGGATGAACCGCGAGAACCGCCCGTCCTCGCCGATCACGCCAAGGGCGCCGAACTCGGCGTCCACCAAGGTCACGGCGGCTTCCACGATCTGCCGCAGTGCCTGGCCCAGGTCCAGCTCCCGGCCGACCGCGAGAACCGCCCCCAGCAGATCGCGGATCCGGTCGCGGGTGTCGCGCAAGGCGTCCAGCCGCGTCTGCAGCTCTTCCAGCACCCCGTCCAGACGCAGCGCGGGTACACCCGCCCCGGGTGCTTCAGCCTCACGGCCCACTGGCGAGAACCTCCATGCCTTCGCGGAAGAGCCGCCCCAACAGCGGCGAAGACCCGATGCCCGGCCTCGAAGGATGCTTCGGGATGGAAGCCCAGCCCCCTTCGGCTGGGCCTGAGAGACATGGCTCGTTCGCAGACAACACCGTCGGCCCTGGCTACCTCCGGGCAGATTCCCCGCGCACCCGCGCCACCTTCCACGCTACGGATACGAGCGCCATATCAACACTGCTGCACTCCTTCGGCCTCTGCCTGTCCTCGGCCCGTTCGCCGTTCGTGCCCGTCCGTCTGGCGGGTTGGGGCCGGTGGGCCCAAGCCCGCTCCGGCGGATCCGCCGCACGCTGGAGGTGCTCCCGAGTCGAGGAGGGTGGTTGTCGTGCCGAATCTGGGAGTCGCAATCGTCCGGCAGTACGAGCGCGGGGTGGTGTTCCGGCTGGGCCGGCTGCGCGGGGTGCGCGACCCCGGCATCCGGTTCATGATCCCGCTGGCGGACCGGATGTGGAAGGTCACCCTGCGCACGGTGACCATGCCGATCCCGTCCCAGCAGGTGATCACCCGGGACAACGTATCGATCGGTGTCGCGGCGGTGGCCTACTTCCGCCGGGTGGACCCGGTGAAGTCGATCGTGGAGATCGAGGACGTGGCCAGCGCGGTCGGCCAGATCGC
>NZ_JBSFJV010000239.1:0-3076 GCF_053598235.1 Kitasatospora sp. NPDC001159 | reverse complement strand
GTGGGTACTTCATCGGTGCGGCCATCGTGGGGCTTCCTTCCATGCTCCCCATCTGAACCGCTGTCAGCTTCTCCCGCATCCCGGGGGAGTCTCAGAACGCCGCATACCCGCTGACACGAGAGGTCTCGTGAGCCTTCTCCACCAGCTGGGCAAGCAGCTCCCGCCGATCGCCCACGCGTACCCGACCGGAAACACCCAGCCCGCTCCTGAGACGTTTCAGGCGGTCAGCAACCTGCCGTCCGAGGGGTCCGCCCGCAACCGGCCCGAGGGCGGCATGTGGAGCGCCCCCGTTAACATCGGGCAGCCCGACGGAACCCCGGCCGGCACCGAGTGGACCGGCCACTGCCACCTCGACCCGTACGGCTATACCCTCCATCCCAGCGGGCGCCACTACGACCGATCCGTCGACGTCCTGCCCGACTCCTCGGCGCGGATCTACCTGATCAACACCCAGGACGACCTCCACCGCCTCCTGGAGGCCTTCCCCCCGATCCCGAAGGACCACTATCTCCAGCCGGTGACGCCAAACTGGGAGGCCCTCGCCGGGAGCGGCATCGACGCCGTCTTCCTCACCTGGGACGGCCTCGCCGCCAACAGCAGCAACGACCGGCACCCGCTGATGAGCGCCACGCTGCACGGCTGGGACAGCGCGAGCGTTCTCTGGCTGCGCCCGGCCTACCGGTGTGAGTTCTCGGTTTGTGGCGCGGGCTGCTGATGGCTGTGGCGTGTGTCGTGTGGGTTGATCGAGAATCCGGGTTGATGGCAGTGATGGCTCTGACCTGCTGATCTGTGAGTGTTGATGTGTGTGGTGGGTTCCGCGGTGTCCTGACCTGTGGTTGGGCGGTGGAGTGACAACGACACCGAAAACCACCGGGAATGCGATTCTGTCTCCTTTTCCTGAATGCTCCGGTCGGCTATTCCGGTGTTCTGGCCGGTTCGGTGGCAGGGCCGGGGCTCCGGCGGGGCCTCGACGGGTGGTGTGCACTCACAGTCACCACCTTGCGGAGTGACCGCCGCCTACCCGGCCCCGCGCGGCGGTCGGGCAAGTGGTCCAGACAAATCGGTGATCAAGGCTATTTTGCGCTCTCAATCAAAAGAAGGTCATGACATACCGATCGATCCGGCCGGTCGGCCGTACGAGCGGATGCGTCACGGCCGCGGTACACCGAGGCTGGAACGATGAACGTGATCGTCGTCCTGGAGAACCCCGGCTCGCCCGACCTGGTGGTCGTGCACGCGGCCACGTCCGATCCGGACCTGCCGAGCAGCCCCGGCCCAGTCACCGCCTGCGGCCTCGACACCGCCGAAATGGTCAGAAATTCGTGGCAGCCGACCGAACCCGGCCAACACTGGTGGCCACCCGAACTGCGCAGCCGAACCTGCCCACGCTGCGACCAGGCCATCCGGACCACCTAGAACCCCGACACCAACCCGCTTACCGGCCCGGTCGGCCCCGCACGGTGCAGGAGACCGACCAGGCACAGCCGGCGCCCAGACGACAGCGGACCAGCAGAACCGGACGACGGCCCGGAGGCCCGAACTCCCGTGGGATTCCCACGACATCCCAGTGAATCTCAAGGAGAGGGTAACGGTCGCCGCAGCGCACTCCCCGGGCCGACCCGCGGCACGGCCGCGGGTCGGCCCGGACCACACCGATCCTGATCGTCGGCCGGTTCGCCTCGGGCGTGCGCGGCGCCGAACTCCCACGGCTTCGAACTCCCGGTGGGGGAACGGCTGGTGCTGCGGCGGTTGACTGCCGACGGTCCCGGTGCCAGCATCGCGCTGTGACCGATGGCCGCACCTCCGCGATCCGCATTCCCACCAGCCTCTTGCAGCGCGTCGTCCTGACCGCGGCCGGCGCTGTTTTCCTTTTCATCGCTATCGGCGAGATCGCGGTGGAGCCCGTGGGCTCCAAGGTCTTCGGCGCGGTGATGGGTGTCTTCTCGGTGGTGATGATCTACCGAGTCCTGCGGATGGGTCTGGTCATCGACGACTCCGGAATCACCAGCCGCACCGTGGAGTGGACACACCGGATCCGGTGGTGCGAGATCGCGTCGGTCGACCTGGCCGATGCCGGTTCCGCCTCCGGCCTCGGGATCGCGCTGGCCCTCACGACGCACAAGGGCCGAAGGATCGTCCTGCGCAGTCTCGCCGGCTACTCGACGCGGAGCACCACCGCCCGGTTGCGGCAGATGAAGGCGCAACTCGACGCGACGCTCGCCGGCCACCGGACGGGCTGCGGGGCCTGCGCGCACGCCGGTCCCGCGTAGCCGCTCCCGGCAGGGAAGTCACCTTCGCGGTCGGGCGCGGGAAGTCGGACGGGCCGACAGCGGCCCGGTCGGCGGCCAGGGCCGACTCGCTTGTCCTGCGTGCGGGGCCACCAGATCGAGCCGGGTCGGCTCGGGGAGCCCGGGCAGGTCACCGTTGCGGCCACTCTCGTGCTGCCGCCCGCTTCCCCGCAAGGCGGGCAGGCCCCGCCCCGCCCATCGGCGCACTCCGCACCGCAACGGTCTTCTCGACCGTGGCCGTCTTTGCGGTGGTCACCTTCGGGAGGTTGACTCCGGGGGCAACGGCGCGCAGGGCGCCGGAGTCGGTGGCACCGGCCGAGCGCAGCCAACGGTCGACGAAGCTCTCCGCATAGCCGGTCGGCGCGATCACGAGCGGCGCGGCAACCGGGGCAGCGGGGTGCTGCTCGCCATCTGCCGGACGCAGACGGCCACCGCGAGGGCCAGCGGGCCAGCGGCCAGGGCTGCCCGTGGTGTGCTGTCGGCGGAAGGCGTCCAACTCGATTGCCTCAAGCGGCAGCATCAGCGGCTCCTCCGACTCCGCGCTGCCCAACACCGCCGTCTGGATCCGCCACTTGTCACCCGGCAACGACAACCCCCGAACTCGGGCCTGACCATGGCCACTTCATGGTGCCACCACGCTGTGCCGGGCACTGGGGAAACAGCGCAAATCCCCCTCGGCCACCCCCGGCGATGCCGGAGGGTCAGGGTGTCGGCGGTGGCGTGACCTGGCAGACGACGAGCTCCAGGCGCGGGACGACGTAGTAGGCGAGCAGACCGCCGGCGACGTC
>NZ_JBSFJV010000238.1:0-3110 GCF_053598235.1 Kitasatospora sp. NPDC001159 | reverse complement strand
GCTTACTCATGTTGCTCTTGGTTCCCACCTGGCACTGCTTCCTCTGGGCTCACACGTCCCAGTGTCCAGGTGTCCAACCACGGGGTGGAACTTCACTCCTCCAGTGGGGTCCAGCTCAGCGCGCCGCGCTCGCCGTTGGGGAGGGTCAGGAGCAGTTGCATCTCCGACCCACAGTTGCACTGGACCGGCCGGGGGCAGTGCGGCCAGTACGGCCACCCGCCCGTCTTGAGACCTGGGGCCACCGACAGGTCGTTGCGATAGTCGTAGCCAGGCTCCGGGCCGAGACCGCGGTGCCAGGCACGGATGCGAGACTGCAGTGGCTCAGGAAGATCCTCGATGTCGGGGTATTCGGTGATCTGCTCAGGATGGATGACGCACGGCTCCAGGACGTAGCCGTCATCGTTCAATGCGCTCTCTGCACCGGAGATCGCCCCCGTCAGTGAGGCGGCCGCCCGCCAGATCACCTTCGGAGCCGGCCCGCTGTAGTGCTCGTGCATGCCTGGAACATCAGGATGCCGGTACGGGCACCACAGGATCTGCAGCAGGTCTGTTCCGTCGGGGAAGCGGACGTCGGGTATGTCGGCGGCGTGCAGCTGAACGACCGGAACCATTGAAACTGGTTCGGCCGGTACGGCGGGCTCCCATGTACGCACAGTCGTACCCCGAGAAGGGCGGTTCTCGACCTCCGTCATACGCTGCTGCCGGAAGGCCAGCAGTTTCCCGAGCGGCGAGTTCGGGTCGGAGACCTGCTCTGGGAACCGGCCGCTCAGTTCGGCGAGCCGCTGGGCGCGGGTCTCGTCAGCGCGCCGGAACATATCCAACTGCTCGGCCGTGGCCTCACGCTCGACCTCGACCAGGTGGGGCAGCTGGCAGGTCGGCCAGGACTCTCCCACGGGCCAGAACATCGCCCCTGCCACCGAGCTCGCCCCAGCTTGCGGCACGCCTCGATGTGGATGCAGCCGGGTCGCGCTCTTCGCATACATCGCGAGCTCGGGAAAGACCGTGAGGATGTCGAAGGGCCGGGCAGACGTGTTGAACATCCGGCAACGATCGCAGCTTGATCCCCGGCACTGTCAAGATCCGCAGCCGCCAGGGACCTGCTCCGGGCGAGAAGCCACCATCTTCACGCGTGCTGCGAACGATGCGCTGCTGGTCAGCCCCACGCGTGAATGCCGTGGCGGTCAAAGTCGCTTGGCAAACGGTCAAGATCGCCTGTCAGAGGACAACGGGTGACCCGTCTCATCGAAGTTTGAGCAGTCTCAGCGAAGTTTGACCGGGTGGCTCCCGGGCTCCGCTACCTGTCGATGTCTACCGGGATCCCGCGGAGCTGCAGCCGCATCTTCAAGAACTCCATCTCCGCCAGGGTGCCCACCACACCGTCGCTGCTCAGCTTGTCGACGAGCCTTCGGGCCTGCGGCAACGAGACGCCCGAGACTTCGCGGAAGACCTTCAGCGCCGGGACAAGACTGGGCACCGGCCCGGCCAGCCGCAGCCTGACGGGTCCATTCGCCGCCAGCAGCGCCTGTCGCCACCCATCGTCCGGCGCCGCCCCCGGCCCGGCATGCTCGCACCGATAGGAGCCGCAGCTGTCGCAGAAGAACTCGGCATCCCAGCACAACTCGTCGTAATTGATGTACTGATTCACCTGCCGCACCGCCATGTCGCCGCACTCGCAGAGCGCCGCGATCTTCACCGTCTGGCCAGTCACTCAGGCTCCTTCCGTCCAGTTCACGCCCTCGAATCCCCTCATGGCCGGAGATCCCCGCGTGGCTGCATTCGAGCACAGGCACCGCCTGCCCGCGGAATCCGGCAGGCGGTCAAACTTCGCTGAGACTGCTCAAACTTCGATGAGACGGGTGTGCGCCACGAGGCGCTACACAATCGAGTGGAGGTGAAAGACCTTCTCCTCCGGACCGTCGCAGCGGTCTGGTGAAGCTGGGGCAGCCTGATCCGGGGAACGCCGGGGAGGGCGGCAAGCAGCCCCGACAACGGCGGGACGTGCCGGTACTACCGGACGGTGCGGGTCCGTCTAGCGAGGTCAGAAGGTGTAGCGAGAGCGAACCAGCAGTCTATTGCGAGCCCTTGTCGCTGTGATGCACGAGACCGGGGCGGGGTCGGCGGGCCGTGACCGCCATGGCGAGGGCGTCGGTGACCAGCTCGGTTCTCATGTGGTCGGCCATCGCCCAGCCGACGATGCGCCGGGAGAACAAGTCGAGGACGACGGCGAGGTAGAGCCAGCCCCCGTCGGTGGGCACGTAGGTGATGTCCGCGGTCCAGCGCAGGTTCGGTGCGCCCGCGGTGAAGTCGCGGCCGATCAGGTCGGGGGCTGCCGTGGCCTGCCGGTCCTGGCGGGTCAGCGAGGCACGGCCGGGTGCGGCGGTGCACGCCGGCGAGTCCGGCCTGGCGCATGAGGCGGGCGACGCGCTTGCGGCCGACGGACAGGTGGTCGATCTCGCGCAGGTCGGCGTGGATGCGCGGGGCGCCGTAGGTGCCGTGGGGGAGCGCTCGTGGTGTCCGCGGATCTTGTCGGTGAGGGCGGCGTCCTCCCGGGCCCGGCGGGAGGGGCCTCGGTTGCGCCACGCGTAGTAGCCCTGCCGTGACACACCCAGCAGCCGGGCCATGAGGGAGACATCGTGGTGTGCCGTGTTCTCGTCGATCAGCCGGTAGCAGATCACCGGCTGGGCTCCCGGACGAAGAAAACTGTGGCCTTGCGGAGGATCTCCTTCTCCTCGCGCAACTGCTTCACCTCGCGGCGCAGTTGGGCGAGTTCCTCCTTCTCTTCGCTGGTAAGCCCGGGGCGCTCCCAGCATCCACACGGTCCTGGTTGGCCCAGGTGCGGATGGTCTGGGCGGACGGCTCGAACTCCTTCGCCAGGTCCTCCGGCGAACGGCCGGCCCTGACCAGCTCGACTATCTGGCGACGGAACTCCGGCGGGTAGGCCGGACGCGTCCTTGGCACGATGAACTCCTCGTGTCCCCAAAGTGGAAGGTTGTCCAGCAAACCGGGGCAACTTCAGACGCCTACTGACGGGCGTTCTTGGCTGTGGGCTGCGTCTTCTGGTTGTAGATCTCCTTGCCGTCTGCGTTGTAGGCATGGACGTAGGGGGCCGG
>NZ_JBSFJV010000237.1:0-3197 GCF_053598235.1 Kitasatospora sp. NPDC001159 | reverse complement strand
GCTGGACCCGGCCGCCGCGAAGGCCGCCGCCGAGCGCGCGGCCGCCGAGGGCCGCTCGGACCGGCCCAAGGAGAGCGTCCCCCTCACCCCGGGGGAGGCCGCGGCCCGTTCGCCATATCGGCCCCGTGCGGCGCCACCGGCAGATTCCCATCGGTTCGAACACCACCCAATGGGGTGAATCAGGGGGTTTTCCACTTCCCACCGGCCACGACGCCGTGCAAAGCTTTCATTACTCTCGGTTTACCGAGTCTTGATGGTCCGTCCCGACGGCCCTCGGCGAGACATCCCGCACCTCGCCCGGACCCCTGGCGGGCCTGATGGTCAACGCCGGCCGGTGACACCCGCATTCCCCCGCCGTGCCCACGCCATCCCGCCACACCGTCGCGACCCACGACAGCCGATCCGCCCGGAGCCCCGCCCCCGGACTCACCGCCGGACCTGACTGCGTTCGTTCCCCCGGACAGACGGGAAGACAATGACCCTCGACATCTCCAGCGCCCCCACCGCCTCCGACACCACCGACCATGCACCACCGGGCCCCAACTCCCGGGTCCGCTGGGCCCAGGACCTCTCCGCCTCCCTAGTGGTCTTCCTGATCGCCGTGCCGTTCTCGCTCGGCATCGCGCTCGCCACCGGCGCCCCGCTCACCGCGGGGCTCGTCGCCGCCGCCGTGGGCGGCATCGTGGTCGGACTGTTCGGCGGCACCCCGCTCCAGGTCAGCGGGCCATCCGCCGCACTGACCGTGATCACCGCCGGGCTGATCGCCCAGCACGGGTGGCAGGCCACCTGCACCGTCACCGTCGCCGCCGGACTACTCCAACTCCTGCTCGGTGTACGCCGGGTGGCCCGAACAGCGCTCGCCGTCTCGCCCGCGATCGTGCACGGCATGCTGGCCGGGGTCGGGCTGACCATCGCCATCGCCCAGCTGCACGTCGTCCTCGGCGGATCCCCGCAGAGCTCGGCGCTCACCAACCTGCTCGCCCTGCCCGGGCAGTTTGCCGACCCGCACCCGCCCGCGCTGCTGGCCGGCGCGGTGACCGTGGCCGTGCTGCTGGGCTGGCCCCGGCTCGGCCGACTTCCCGGCCGCGCGGGGGAGTTCGGCGCCCGGCTGGCCAAGGTGCCGGGCCCGCTGGCCGCCGTGGCCGTCGCCACCTCTCTCGCCCTCGCCCTGGACCTGCGGCTGGCCCACATCGAACTGCCCGCCTGGCAGCCGCACTCGCTCGTGCCCGCGCTGCCGCACGGTCCACTCACCGGGGCGCTCGCCGCCGTCCTCACCGTCACCGCCGTCGCGAGCGTGGAGTCGCTGCTGTCCGCCGTCGCGGTCGACCGGATGACCAAGCGCACCGGCGACCTCGACCGCGAGCTGCGCGGACAGGGCCTCGCCAACATGGTCAGCGGCCTGGTCGGCGGGCTGCCGATCGCCGGCGGCGCCGTACGCAGCACCGCCAACGTCCGAGCCGGCGGGCAGACCAAGTGGGCCTCGGTGCTGCACGGTGTCTGGGTACTGGCCGCCGCGCTGGCGCTGACCGGCGGACTGCGTCGGATCCCGCTGGCCGCGCTCGCGGCGCTGGTGCTGGTGGTCGGGCTGCAGATGGTGAGCTTCGCGCACATCCGCAAGGTGCACCGGCACCGTGAGTTCCCGGTCTACCTGATCGCGGTGCTCGGCGTGGTGGCCTTCGGGGTGCTGTGGGGCGTCGGGCTCGGCGCGGGCACCGCCGTACTGCTCGCGCTCTACCGGCTGACCCGAGCCCACGTCGACGTCGAGACCGGCCCCGACGGCTCGGTCACCGTCCAGACCCATGGGCCGCTCACCTTCACCGCCGTCCCCCGGCTGAGCCGGGCGCTGGCCTCGATCCCCGCGGACACGGAGGTCACCGTGGTGCACGACGGTTCCTTCCTGGACCACGCCGCGTACGAGACGCTGCACAACTGGCGGACCGGACGCCAGGCCGCGGGCGGACGGGTCTCGATGGTGACGCGACGCCAGGACGACGAGGTGCTCGACCCCGACGGCGCCGTCCGCGCGGGCAGTTCGCCGGGCCCGCACCGCTGCCGGGCCTGGACGCCGTGGGTCGGCCACCACTGCATCGAGCAGCAGGAGGACCCGCACGGCCGGCTGCTGGACGGCGTCCGGGTGTTCCAGCAGCACACCGCCCCGCTGATCAGGCCCGAACTCGCCCGGCTGGCCCGGGAAGGGCAGACGCCCTCGCAGCTCTTCCTGACCTGCGCGGACTCCCGGATGGTCACCAGCATGATCACCAACAGCGGCCCGGGTGACCTGTTCACCGTCCGCAACGTGGGCAACCTGGTGCCAGCCCCGTTCGAACCCGGCGCGGCCGACGACTCGGTGGCCGCCGCGGTGCAGTACGCGGTGGAGGCGCTGGAGGTGCGCTCGATCACGGTCTGCGGGCACTCCGGCTGCGGCGCCATGAACGCCCTGCTGGACGGCGTGCACGAGCGCCCCGGGCCGCCCACCCCGCTGGCCCGCTGGCTGCGCAACGGCCGCGGCTCGCTGGACCGGCTCCGACGAGCCCCGGCCGAGTTCGCCGACCGGCCGGTGGTGGACCTCGCGGAGCAGCTCTGCATCACCAACGTGGTCCAGCAGTTGGACCAGCTGATGGCGAACCCCGCGGTCGAGCGTCGGGTCGAGGAGGGCACCCTGCGGCTGGTCGGAATGTACTTCGACTTCGCCACCGCCCAGGCCTACGTCCTGGACCGCACCGCCGGGACGTTCAGCCCGGTCGAGGCCCGCACCGAGACTCGCACCGACGGCCACGCCGACCCCCGGTCCGACGGGGATTCGGCCGAACAAGTCGGAAAGGACGACCGGGTTCCGGCCGCCGGCAGTGAGGAGGGTCCCCAGCTGGCCGCCTGAGAGTCGGGTCCGTGTGCCTGCCGGGCGGGCCGGGGCACGGGCCCACCTGCCGCTGTGCATCCTGCCGCCTCCGGGCGGCGGGACGCGCGGTCGGCCGTTCGACGATCAGCCAAAGGTCTACACCAATTCCCGGGAGCCTCTTGTCAACTGACCCGTTCGCCTGGTGAGCTGTGCACTGGGACACACGGGACAATCCCCACGCACGGGATGCCCCAGATCATGACTCGATGAGGAGTGCGCGTTGAGCAACGAGAGCCTGGCCAACCTGCTCAAGGAGGAGCGGCGTTTCGCCCCGCCGGCAGAGCTGGCCACAGCCGCCAAC
>NZ_JBSFJV010000236.1:0-3207 GCF_053598235.1 Kitasatospora sp. NPDC001159 | reverse complement strand
GCGCCGGCCGGCACGCGATCACCCGAACGGGACCGAGAATCGAATCTCCGTCCGGCCCTCAAGCCCCAAGAGCGCTTTGATCACGGCTTCTCAGGCGGCCAAGCCACTGGTCCAAGCTCAGTCATGACGGGCAACCTATCGCACGCCCGTCGGCAGGAGCCTCAGACGACCGACGAGACCGATCAGTCCCAACTTCGGTGTCACAAACTAGCGTTGTCCCAACTTCGCTGTCACAGATCAGCGGGCTGGTGAGTTTCGCCCCGGGGTGGTGGTGAGTTTGCCTGCCCCGGGCGGCCACCCGCCGGTGAGTTTCGGGCGCTGCCCGGTGAGTTTCGGGTGTTGGTGCAGGTCAGCGGCCAGTGACAACGTCCGCCCCGGCCCTGCTCACCGGGCGCGGTTCAACTTGCTGGGGTCAGGGACACGTGCGGGTGACGTTCCCGGCGCGGGCCGGGTGAGGCATCGGGCGCACCGGTACGGTCGCCGGATGGTCGGGACGTTGCGGTTGGCGGTGGCGCAGAGCACGGTGCCGGAGGATCCGGGGGACCGGATGGTGATTCGGGCGGCGGGTGAGGAGGTCCGGGCGCTGATGCGGGAGGCCGCCGGGGCGGGGGCGCGGCTGGTGCAGTTTCCGGAGGCGACCGGCCCCGACGGCGGCCCGGTGCCGGCGGACTGGAGCGGTGCCGCGTGGGATGTCCTGCGCGAGGAGGCGAGCGGATCGCGGCCTTGGCGGGCGAGCTGGGCCTGTGGACGGTCTTCGGCTCACTCCACCTGCTCACACCGCCCCGACGCCCGCACAACAGCCTCTACGTCGTCTCCGACCACGGGGACCTGGTCGCCCGCTACGACAAGCGGTTCCTGTCGAACACCGAGCTGTCCTAGCTCTACACCCCCGGCCGGCCCGAACCGACGGTCTTCGACGTGGACGGCGTCCGCTTCGGCCTGGCCATCTGCATCGAAGCGAACTTCCCCACCCTGTTCGCCGAGTACGAACGCCTCAACGTCGACTGCGTCCTACTGTCCGTCATGATCGACGACCGGGCCCGCGCCACCGTCGCCCAGGCCTACGGCACCCTCTACAACTACTGGCTCGGCTACGCCGTCCCCGCCCAGTTCGCCACCACCGCCCCCTCCGGCATCGTCGCCCCCGGCGGACGCTGGCTCACCCGCGCCCCGGCCCACAACCAGCCCGCCCTCGCACTCGCCGACCTCGACCTCCACTCGACCGAGCCGGACATCGACATCGCGGTGCGCCGCGCCCGGCCCTGGAGGCGGCTGGCCCGTACAGGCCTCTACACCGACCATCTCGCCGACGGTGACCCCAGGAGCCAGATCCGCACCGCGTTCTGACACCCCGACCACTGGTGGGAAACACCCGGGAGGCTGGTGAGTCTCCGCGTTCGTGGCCCGCCCGGGTCTGGTGAGAGGCCTGGGTAACCGGACGTGGCCGTCGGGCCGCGCGCGTCCGCGCTACGCGGCCGAGGCGTCCGGCTCGTCGTCGATGTGCATGAGCCGGCTGTGGGCGGTGACCCGGTCCACGCCGGACAGCTTGGCCCAGTACTCGTCGGCCCACACCGCGTGACAGGCCCGCCGCTCGGCTTCCTCCAGCCGGGCGGACTCGGCCCGCTGCTCCTCGCTCAGCCCCTGCCGGGCCGCCTCCAGATCGCCGCCCCACAACGGCAGCGTGGCCAGGAAGGCACGGCGCTCGGCCTGCACGGCCATCAGCGCCCGCTGCGCGTCCTTCAGCTCGTCGGTGTACTCGAAGGTCTTCTGCTCTTTGCCCACGGCAGGGAATCGTACGTGCGACCGGATCCGCACCTGGCTGCGCCCCGCCGATACCTTGATGCCCGCTCCGGACAACGCGCCGGTACCTTGGCGGCTTGGTCACGGCAAGATAACGCAGCAGGTCAAAGCGCTGGTGAGAGCGGTCCGGACACCTTGATGCCCGTCCCGGGCGCCGGGACGGGTGGTGAAGTCGGTCCGGGGCGCGGTTCCGGTCTTTCGACCGGCCCGTTTCCCCGGAGCCGCTTCCCGAACCGGGCATGCGACTTGGCACCGCACCCGGCTCTCCACAAGTCCCGAAGGGGCGTCGTGGTGGTTCTCATCCCGTGATCGGCCAAGGAGTGGGGATGGCCGCTCCCCGGTAGCGGTAGCGCGTGGTGCCTACCGAGCTGGGGTTGAACAGCTCCCTGTTCTCGCTGGCCCACCAAGATCCACCGCTGAAGTAGTGGCGGTAGATCTTCCTCAGGGGCGTCTTGGGGTGCTTCCGCTTCACCCATCGCCAGACCGTGTGCCACAGGTAGTAGCGCAGGTAGGCGAAGGTCGCGGAGGACACCCCGGGCCTGAAGTAGGCGCACCAGCCCCGCAGCGCCGGATTGAGCCGGAGCAACAGGGCGTCGAGCGGCTGGTTCGTGCCGACCTCGCGGCATAGCGTCTTGACCTTGGCCATGATGGCCCGAAGGGCCTTCTTGGCCGGGTAGGTATAGACGTAGTGCCGGTTGGTGCCTGGCTTTCGGCGGAGCTGGATGTGCCAGCCGAGGAAGTCCAGGCCCTGCTCGATGTGGGTGATCAGGGTCTTCTCCTGCGACAGGCGAAGGCCCATCGTGGAGAGGACCGCTGCGATCTGCTCGCGTAGCGTTTCGGCGTCCGCCTGGGTGCCGTGCACCAGCAGGCACCAGTCGTCCGCGTACCGGACCAGCCGGAAGTTGGGCAGACTGCGGCGTCGACGCCTCCGGCGCTCGTAGACATCAGATCCGGGCCCTCCGGGAGCCTGGGCGATGAACTCGTCCAGGACCGAGAGAGCCACGTTGCTGAGCAACGGCGAGAGGATCGAACCCTGCGGAGTGCCGGTGTCGTTATCCCGCAGCAGGCCGTCCTCACCGAGGATGCCCGCCTTGAGGAACGCCTTCACCAGAGCCAGAACGCGCTTGTCCCCGACTCGCGCCCGCACCCGGTCCATCAGGGCCGTGTGCGAAATCTCGTCGAAACAGGCTTTGATGTCGCCCTCCACGATCCACTCGTACTTCTTGGACGTGAGATGACGCACCTCGGCCACCGCGTCATGGGTCCGGCGGTTCGGGCGGAACCCGTAGGAACACGGGAGGAAGTCCGCCTCGAAGTTCCACCCTGCGGTTGGACACCGATCTTCTACGCCGCGAGGGTATGACCTTGCTGGTGTCGCTGCCGGATCTCGAGTGGCGTGAGGTAGCC
>NZ_JBSFJV010000235.1:0-3251 GCF_053598235.1 Kitasatospora sp. NPDC001159 | reverse complement strand
ACGAGCAGCAGCCCGACGCCCTCGGCCCAGCCGGTGCCGTCCGCGCCCGCACCGAAGGCCTTGCAGCGCCCGTCCGCCGACAGCCCGCGCTGCCGGCTGAACTGGACGAAGGTGTTCGGCGTCGCCATCACCATGGCCCCGCCTGCGAGGGCGAGGGAGCACTCGCCGTTGCGCAGCGCCTGGGCGGCCAGGTGCAGGGCGACCAGAGACGACGAGCACGCGGTGTCCACCGTCAGCGCCGGGCCCTCCAGCCCGAAGGTGTACGCGAGCCGCCCGGAGGCGACGCTGGCGAGGTTGCCGGTGAGCAGGTAGCCCTCGCCGCCCTGCGGGGTCGCCTGGCGGCCGGGTGCGTAGTCCTGCGGGGCCGCGCCGACGAAGACACCGGTCGCTGTTCCGGCCAGGCCGGTCGGGTCGAAACCGGCCCGCTCGAAGGTCTCCCAGGCCGTCTCCAGCAGCAGTCGCTGCTGCGGGTCCATGGCGAGGGCCTCGCGCGGACTGATACCGAACAGGTCGGCGTCGAACTCGGCGGCCTGGTGGAGGAAGCCGCCCCGGCGGGTGTAGGAGGTGCCGGGGTGCTCCGGGTCCGGGTGGTACAGCTCGTCGAGGTCCCAGCCGCGATCGGTCGGGAACTCACCGATGGCGTCCACGCCGTCCGCGACCAGCCGCCACAGGTCCTCGGGTGACTCGATGCCGCCCGGGTAGCGGCAGGCCATGCCGACGATTGCGATCGGCTCGTCGACCGCGGCGGCGGTCCCGAGGACGACGGGCGGGTTCGACTCCGCGCCGAGCAGTTCGGCCTTGAGCCGGCCGGCGAGCGCGGCGGGCGTCGGGTAGTCGTAGACCATCGAGCTGGGCAGCCGCAGGCCGGTCGCGGCGTTGAGCCGGTTGCGGAGCTCGACGGCGGTGAGCGAGTCGAAGCCGGCTTCCTTGAACGCCCGCGCGGGGGCGACGGGGGACGCCGGGCCGTGGCCGAGAACCGCGGCCGCCTCGGTGCAGACCAGGTCGAGCAGGAAGCGCTCCCGCTCCTCGTCGCCGGTCATCCGGGCCAGCCGCTCGGTGAGCGAGTCGGCTGCGCGGGTGTCAGCGGTCGCGGCCCGGCGCCGGGCGGAGGCGCGGAAGAGTCCGCGCAGCAGGACGGGCACCGGGCCGGACCCGCGCCAGGTGCCTCCGCGCTCCAGGCGGGCGGGCACGATCGCCGCGGCATCCGCAGTGAGTGCGGCGTCGAAGAGTGCGACGCCGTCCTCGGGCTCGATCGGCAGGACGGCCGTACGGGCCCAGCGGGCCAGGTCGGCGGCGTTCAACTCGGCTGCCATACCGCCCTGTTGGCCCCACATGCCCCAGGCCAGGCTGGTGGCCGGCAGACCATCGGCTCGGCGGCTGGCCGCGAGCGCGTCAAGGAACGCGTTGGCAGCCGCGTAGTTGGCCTGTCCGGCGCTGCCGAGGGTGGCGGCGATCGAGGAGAAGAGGACGAACGCCTTGAGGTCGCGGTCGCGGGTGAGCTCGTGCAGGTGCCAGGCGGCGTCGGCCTTCGGGGCCCAGACGGTGGAGATCCGCTGCTCGTCGAGCGCGGCCACGACGCCGTCGTCCAGGATACCGGCGGTGTGCACGATGGAGGTCAAGTCGGGTGTAGCGTTAATCAGTTCGGCGAGCGCCGCGCGGTCCGCGACGTCGCAGGCGACGACCGTCACCTCGGCGCCCAGCGCGGTCAGATCCGCCACCAGCTCGGCCGTGCCCGGCGCGTCCGGGCCGCGCCGGCTGGCGAGCAGCAGGCGTCGCGCGCTGAGGTCGGCGACCAGGTGGCGCGCGAACAGCCGGCCGAGGGTCCCGCTCGCACCGGTGATCAGGACGGTGCCGCCGGTGTCCCAGCGGACCGGGGCGTCGGTCGCGGTCACCTCGTGGCGGGCCAGCCGGGGGACGAGCAGCGAACCGGCGCGCAGCGCGAACTGCGGCTCGCCGGTGGCGAGTCCAGCATCCAACTCCCGTTCGGACTCGGCACTGCCGTCCACGTCGACCAGGACGAAGCGGTCAGGGTTCTCGGTCTGCGCGGACCGCACCAGGCCCCAGACGGCGGAGCCGGCCAGTCGCGGGGCCTCGCCGCCGTCCGTCGCCACGGCCTGCCGGGTGACCAGGGCCAGACGGGTGTTCTCGGAATGCTCGCCGTCGAGCCAGGAGCGTACGGCGGCCAGCGCATCGACGGCCAAATCCCGTGCGGCGTCGGCATCATCGCGGTCGGCGTCGAGTCGGACGACGGTGTACTCCATGGCCGCGGCAGCGGACTGCGCGAGCGGGTGCGCGGTCCATCGCACGGTGTGGAGGCCACCGGGCGTACGGCTCGCGAACAGCTCCGCGCCCGGTGTGCCGAGGGCCACCGAGGCGACCGACAGGACGGGCGCTCCCGTGGCGTCCGAGACGGTCAGCGAGACGGCGCCCGCGCCCGCCGGGGACGCCTTGACGCGCAGCAGAGTGGCGCCCGTCAGGCTCAGGGACACACCCTGCCAGGCGAGCGGCATCCGGACGGCCTCACCGTCGGCGCCCAGGTGCGCCAGGCACTCCAGCAGCGCCGGGTGCAGGCCGTAGCCGTCGGCGTCCGCGAGCAGCTCCTCGGGCAGGGCGACCTCGGCGAACAGCTCCTCGCCGCGCCGCCACAGCGCCTGGACGTTCTGGAACAGTGCGCCCAGCACCGCACCGGTCGGCTCGGTGACGGGCGTCGCGACGGCGCCGGCGGGCGGCCAGGGCTCGGAACCGGCCTCCTGGGAGGGCAGTTCAGCACCGAGCAGGCCGTGGGCGTTCCGGGTCCACGGCGCGTCGTCGGTGGCCTCCTCCAGGCGGGAGTGGACGGCGATGCGGCGACGCCCGGTCGGGTCCGGGGCCTCGACGGAGACCTGCAGGCGCAGGCCGCCGCGCTCGGGGACGAGCGGTGGCGCGTCCACGATCAGCGATTCCAGCTGCGGGCAACCCAGTTCGTCACCGAGCCGGAGCGCGAGCTCGACCAGCGCGGACGAGGGCAGCACGGCCTGGCCGGCCACGGTGTGGTCGGCGAGCCACGGCTGCGCGTGGCGGGACGCCCGGCCGGTGTAGACGGTCGTCGCACGCTCACCGGCCAGCTCGATCCCGGCGGCCAGGAGGGGGTGCTCGGTGGCGGTCAGCCCGATGGAGGTGACGTCGGCGGTGTCGGGGGCGGTGAGCCAGTAGTGCTGGTGCTGGAAGGGGTAGGTGGGGAGGTCCGGCAGTGTGTGTGGGGTGGGGAGGAG
>NZ_JBSFJV010000234.1:0-3258 GCF_053598235.1 Kitasatospora sp. NPDC001159 | reverse complement strand
TGGCCTCGACCGGGTGCCGGTGACCCCTGTACGACGGCGACGTGCTCTCCACGAATGATCCCCCTCCGCCGTGATCGATCAGAAGATCATCTCACTCGGTCGGCCAACGT
Organism: Kitasatospora sp. NPDC001159; assembly: GCF_053598235.1. Taxonomy (NCBI): domain Bacteria; kingdom Bacillati; phylum Actinomycetota; class Actinomycetes; order Kitasatosporales; family Streptomycetaceae; genus Kitasatospora; species Kitasatospora sp. NPDC001159. The sequence continues at coordinate 3,148 of NZ_JBSFJV010000234.1, read as the reverse complement.
GACAGCGCCCTCGCGGAGGAATCAGCCCGCGCACGGAGGGTGGTTGGTCAGCTCAAAGATGCCTTCAGGTGCTTCCGGAAGACGGCGTCAAGCTCGGCCACCGTGTTCTCGGCCAGGGCCTCGTCGGGAAGCCCGCTCTCCACGCCGCCCCGCGTGTTGTAGTCCATTCCCGCGCCGGGCGGCACGAGTTCCCGAAGCATCCAGGCGGCGAACTCGGCCGCTGCGCCGGCGGTGGCCTCATCCAGCGTCACCCCCTCGTGGTCGCCCGTCGCAGACGATCCGGTGCCCGCCCAGCTCTCTCCGATCGCGGTGAACGCGAACCACCAGTCGTGCTCATCGCGCGGCCCACCGTCATCGTCCGTCTTCGTGTAGATGAACGCCTCTTCCCCTTCCCGGCGGCGCAGCGCCTGGGTGACGTTGTCGAGGGTCAGGTTCCAGGTGGTACCGGGGGTGGGGGTGAAGATGAACATGGTGCTGTCCTCGGAGAAGGAGGGCGGCATGCCTGGGGTCATGGGGTGGTTGCCTCTTTGTTTAGGTGGCGGTGTGGTCGGATACGGTGACGGGGCCGAGGGGGCTTAGCGGGACGTAGCGTGCGTAGCCTTTGGTGCCATTGAGGGCCATCATGGCGTCCCAGTAGGGGACGGCGTCGGGGCCGTTGGTGACGATCTCCATGCCTCGGCCTTCACCGCTGCGCCGAACCTCGATCGTCTCGAACCGGCACGGACGCGCCTGTCGGCGTACGAGCGGTCAGACCGTCCCATTACCTGCGGATTCGGGTCAGAAGAACAGTTTCACCATGCCGTCGACGACCGTGTCGATCAGTACGGACAACCACCTGAACCTGGGGCGCGCACGCCCGGGCCGCCGCACGTCGTTCTCAGCATTTGCAGCTGTCCGCTCCACTGTTCTTCTCCTGCTCAGCCATCACTCCGGGCGAGCGCCGTCGCGAGAACCCGGCCGCCCGCATTCGGCACCCCAATCTAGGGACAGTGATCACCGACGACCTCACGGTCGCCACCGACAAGTCAAGTCCGCGGACTCCCCTTTCGGTCGGGTCAAGTTCGATCCGGACGGTTCGGTTCGGGCCAGTTCGGTTCCGGTTGTCGGTTCTCGAGCGGCGGCGCCGGTTCACCGTCCTGCGGTGCGGCAGCGAGTCACGCCGTCAGCGGCCGGGCGGGGCCGGTGCATGTCGTCTCGGGCGCGCGGCCAGGGTGCCGCTCGCCGCGGATGTCAGCAGCCCGGTGATCGCTGTCGTGATCCTCGTGCTGGCCTCGTGCAGCCTCAGGCGCAGCGAGATGTGCTCGGGCAGCAGGTCGTCGCACCCGAGTGCGGTGCGCAGGTCAGGGCGGACGGCTTGACTGGTGAGCTCGCATGTTCAGTGGCTGTTGTCGTTCCGATCTCGAGCGGTGTTGGTCGAACGGGAGTCTCGATCGGGTGACTTCGGTGGGTGCCGGGCATGAGAACAGGGCCTCTTGGTAGCTCGAAGGGTGTCTACGCCAAAGAGCGGTCCAGGAGGCCCTGTTGTCGCAGTTCTACGCCATCGCGGGAGCGGGGTCCACTTCGGTCACCCTCGCGTGTGACTGCCTCGCTCACCGGTTCGGGAATGCCGCCGACCACGGGGCACGCGAGCGCCGCTACCCGACGGACATGTCGGACGCGGAGTGGGCGGTGGTGCGGCCGCTGCTTCCGATGCCGGCCTGGCTGCGGGGCCGGGGCGGTCAGCCGGAGGCCTACTGCCACCGCGCGATGTTGGACGCGATCCGCTACCTCGTCGACAACGGAACGAAGTGGCGGGCGATGCCGGCCGACTTTCCGCCGTGGGACCGGGTCTACGCGTTCTTCCGCCGCTGGCGCGACCACGGTCTGGTGAAGGAGTTCCACGACCGGCTGCGCGGAGAGGTCCGCGAGAAGGCGGGGCGGGATCGGGAGCCGAGCGCGGGCGTGATCGACTCCCAGTCCGTCAAGGCGGACGCCGTCGTCGGCGCCGACAGCCGCGGCTTCGACGGCGGCAAGCTGGTCAACGGCCGCAAGCGCCACGTCGTGGTCGACACGCTCGGTCTGCTGCTGGGGGTGATGGTCACCGCCGCGGACATCGGCGACCGCGCCGCCGCCCACGTTCTGCTCGCCCAGGTGGTCGGCGCGCACCACCTGCTGGCGCTGGTCTGGGCCGACGGCGGCTACACCGGCAGCCTCGTCGAGTACTGCCTGGCCGCCCTCGGCCTGGTCCTCGCCATCGTCAAACGCACTGACGACATGCGCGGCTTCGTCGTGCTGCCCAAGCGGTGGATCGTGGAGCGGTTCTTCGCCCACCTGATGCGAAGCCGTCGCCTCGTGCGGGACTTCGAACGCTCCACCACCAGCGCGGAGGCGATGGTCTACTGGTCGGCGACGATGCTCATGACCCGGCGCCTTGCCCGGCCACGGCCTTCGCGAGCGTGAACCGGCCCGGTGCCGGCTCGGCAAGCCACCCCCGCGCTGTCAGCCGCTTCGCCTTCGACCGCAGGGCCTCCACCTTCCCGGGCACCGGGTCCAGGCCGAAGCAGGCGGCCATCTCCTGGCACGTCAGCGGCCCCTGGCCGAGACGATTCCGGTCCGCGAGCACCTGCAGGATGCGCTGATAGTCCACCGACAGTGCCGACCAGGCCAGCCCCGCACGCCACATCGGCACCACCGACTTCGGCTTCGCCGCCCCCGAAGATGCAGGCAGAGCCGGCGGTTCACCGCGATCCGACGGCTCCTCGGCGGCATCCGGGCCGGCACCGTCACCTCCGCCCGGGGACAGCACCTCGTCGACACGCGAACGGGCGATGACCCACTCGTTCCACTCCCGCTCGGCCACCACCAGCTCGGCCTGGATACGGTCGGCCTCCGCCCGCAGGTCGTCCACACGACGGCGAGCACTCAGCTCACGCTGTTCCAGCAGCCCCACAACCGACGGCATCCCGACCTCCACACGAGCGGCGACTCAACACGTCACCACTCCCCGAGGCCACCGACCCTATGCCTGATCAGCGGAAACACAGCCCTCGCACCCGGAAAGACAACAGCCTCTCAGCTTGGCGTTTAACCTCGCAGGTCACCCGACCTGCTGATCTGCGGTTCTTCCCGCGACAGCGGAGGCGGCCGTTCTCCACGCTTCGAGATGTCG
>NZ_JBSFJV010000233.1:0-3272 GCF_053598235.1 Kitasatospora sp. NPDC001159 | reverse complement strand
GGACCTGGGCGTGCACCACGAGGCCCTGCGCAACTGGATCCGGCAGGACGAAGCCGATCGCGGCGAGCGCGGTGACCGGCTGACCACCGCGGAGATGATTCTGCCGCAGGCGTTCGCGGGGGCGCTGCCGCAGGTGCGGCCGGTGGTGGTGTTCGTGGCCGGGCAGGCCGGCAGCGGCAAGACACTCGTGGTGGACCTGGTGCAGGCGGCGCTCGCGCACCGGGGTGGTGCGGTCCGGGTTGACCGCGATGCCTACAAGGCCGTCCACCCCTCCTACCCCGGGTTCCTGGTCGAGGACGTGCGCACGGCTGGCGTGCGGGTGCGCGCGGACACCTACGGGTGGCAGGCCCGGCTGGAGGAGCAGGTGCGGAAGGGCCGGTTCGACGCGGTGGTGGAGGCGGCGCTGGGCCGCCCCGAGGAGTTCCTCGCCGAGATCGCCGCGTACCGGCGGGCCGGGTACCGGGTCGAGATCGTGGCGCTGGCCGTGCCCGAGGCGCTCAGCCAGCTCGGTGTCCTGGACCGCTACCTGCACCTCGCCGTCGAGGGCCGGGCCCGCTATGTGGCCTGGGACAACCACGACGCCTGCGCCGCGGCCCTGCCCGCAGCGCTCGCCGAGGTGGAGACCGGGCACCTGGCCGACCGGGTCACCGTGGTGCGGCGCGGCACCGACACCCTGCTGGAGGCCGTCTACGCCAACGAGCTCGACGCCGGCGGACGTTGGGTGGGCCCGGCGCGCGCCGCGCAGACCGTGGTCGCCGAGCGGACCCGCCCGTGGGGCGCGGTGGAGACCGGCCGCTTCCGTCGGGAGCTGGCCGCGAGCGAACGGCGCGTACACGATCCCCGCATCCCCGCCGACTGGGCGCTGGCGGTGGGCCGCGACGCCGAACGCGCCGCGGCGCTGGCCGAGCCGGTGCGCCGCACCGCCCAGGCACTGCCGCAGGCGCCCGGGGTCGCCTACCACCGGCTATCGGCGGACGAGCACGAGTTCGTCTTCGAGGCGATGGTCGTGCCGACCATGCTGAGCGCGATCGTCAGCCAGGAGAACCCGGTCGTGGTCTACGTCGCCGGACAGCCCGGCGCGGGCAAGACCCGGACCGCCCGCCTGGTCCAGCGCACGGTGCACCAGCCGGTTCACCTAGTCGGCGACTACTTCAAGGTCCTGCACCCGGACTACCTGCAGCTGCTGCGCACCGATCCGCGCCGCGCCTCGGAGCCGATCCGCACCGACTACCGGGCCTGGCAGGCCCGGGCCGAGGCCTACGTGCGCGAGCGTCGCGGGAACCTCGTCATCGAGACCACCCCCGCCGACCCCGAGCGGTTCGCCGCCGAGGCACAGAAGTTCCGGCGGGCCGGCTACCGGGTGGAGCTGGTGGTCCTGGCCGTGCGCGCGGCCGACTCCCGCCAGGGCACCGCCCACCGCTACGCCCGCCTCAGCGCGCTCGGCGTGCCCGCCCGGTTCACCACCGCCGCCGGCCACGACGCGCACTACCGCGTACTGTCCGATGTCGTCGCGGCCGCCGAGGAGCTGGCGGCGGTCGACCAGGTCACCGTGTTGCGGCGCGACACCAGCGCCCTCTACCAAAGCCGACCCACCAACGGCGGCGGGCAGCCAGGGCACGGGGCCGCGGCGCTGGCGCTGCTCGCGGAGCAGGCGCGCCCCTACACCAACGAAGAGGCGGCCGCGTTCTGGGCCGTCCAGCGCGCCCTTCACGCCGCAATGCCGCAGTACCGTGACGACCTCAACGCCATCGCGACCCAGGCCCTCCCGCTCATGCCCGATGCCCTGCGCCCGCGCCGACTGGAGATGCCTTCGGCGGTGCCCGCTCTACCCGTGCCCACCAGGCCAGGGCTCTCGTGCGACCCGGCCCACGGCCGCTGACCTGAGACCGGGCCTAGTGCCGTGACCGCATAGGTTTGCCGGGTTGAGCCCTGCGAGATGATCGCGTCATGAGTGAGATCGTGTTGATGTCGGATCCGAAGGTCGCCGTCATCCCCGTGGCGGAATGCGGTGAACAACTCGTGGACGTCCGCGCGGGCGGTTCGTTGCTGGTCGATGCGCGGAAGCAGGATCCGGCAGACGCCTTCGCGTACCTGCGGGAAGGCGTGCTGGAGCGGCTACTCAAGGCCCAGACGATGCTTCCGCGGGACATACAGCTGCTGTTCGTCGAGGGATATCGACCCCCATCACTTCAGCAGGAGTACTTCGAGGAGTACGCGGGCCAGCTGAGGGCCATCCATCCGCAATGGTCCGCCGGGCAGATCCATGCGGCAGCGAGCCGGTATGTGTCACCGCCCGACATCGCTCCGCACAGCGCCGGCGCGGCCGTTGACCTCACCCTGGCCGACGCCAGTGGGCGCGAACTGGACCTGGGCACACGGATGAACGCCGACCCGGAGGAAAGTGAGGGCGCCTGCTACACCCACGCCGCCAACATCAGCGAGGAGGCCCGTGCCAACCGGAGGCTGCTGGGTACCGTGCTGACGGCGGCGGGCCTGGTGAACTACCCCACGGAATGGTGGCACTGGTCCTTCGGCGACCGCTACTGGGCTCTGATCACGGGGAAGACCGCCGCTTTCTACGGCCCGGCGGAGACTACCCTGCTCGGATGACCAGCCTGGCCTTGCCGGACTGACTGGTCACGCGACGAGTCGTCCGCCCCATCGAATGCCCTTCTCACTGCGGATGCGGGCGCGCTCCTTGCGCTGGGCCGCGAGGACGTCGGGGTGGCGGGCGTTGGCGTTGCGCCAGCGCAGGTAGGCGTGCAGCGCGCGGGTCTGGACCGTGTTCGGGTGGTTGGAGTTCGCCAGGGTGAACTGCCGCAGCGGTCCGAAGTGTGCCTCGATCGGGTTGGCCCAGGAGGCGTTGGTCGGGGTGAAGCAGAGGTGGACGTTGTTGTTCTTCGCCCAGCGGAGGATCTTCTTGCCGTTGTGGGCGGAGAGGTTGTCCAGGATCACGTAGACCGGGGCGCCGTCCGGGCGGGCGGCCCGGGTCGACCTGAGCGCGGCCAGGGCTTTCGCGGTGCCCTTGCGGCGGCGGTTGACGCCCCACAGCGTGTCGTCGCCGATCGAGTAGCAGCCGTGGAAGTACGTGACGCCGTGGGTTCGGTGGTAGGTCGCCGGGAGCCGGTCGGGCCGGCCCCGCTCGGCCCAGCAGCTGCCGGCGGTGGGCCGGATGCCGAGCGGTTGGGTCGGGGACGAGACGCCGTGCACCCTTGCAGGTGTCGGTCTTCCCGTCCCCGCCCGCCGAACCGGACGTGCCCGTTGGCCGGGCA
>NZ_JBSFJV010000232.1:0-3334 GCF_053598235.1 Kitasatospora sp. NPDC001159 | reverse complement strand
CCCGCCGCGCCGCCGTCTCCTCCTTCGGCATCAGCGGCACCAACGCCCACGTCATCCTCGAACAGGGCCCCGAGCCCGTGGTGCAGCAGGACGCCGCCGGCACCCCCGCCGCCCTCCCCTTCCTCCTCTCCGCCAAGACCCCGAAGGCTCTCCAGGCCCAGGCCACCCGCCTGCTCACCGTCCTAGACGACGCGAACAGCACAGCCCTGGCCCGCTCCCTCGCCACCACCCGCGCCCTGCACGACCACCGCGCCGTCGTCACCGCCGCCGACCCGACCGCTCTGCGCGAGGCGCTGAACGCCCTCGCCGAGGGCCGTACGACGGCGAACGCGGTCACCGGGGCCGCCCAGCCGACCGGCCACACGGTGCTGGTGTTCCCCGGCCAGGGCTCGCAGTGGCTCGGCATGGCCGTCGAACTGCTGGACACCGCACCGGTGTTCCGCGCCCGGATCGAGGAGTGCGCGGCGGCCCTGGAACCGTTCACCGACTGGTCGCTGCTGGACGTGCTGCGCGGGACCGGCGACGAGGCGTCGCTGGAGCGGGTGGACGTGGTGCAGCCGGCGCTGTGGGCGGTGATGGTGTCGCTGGCCGAGCTGTGGCGCTCGTACGGGGTCCGTCCGGACGCCGTGGTGGGCCACTCGCAGGGCGAGATCGCCGCGGCCGCCGTCACCGGCGCCCTGTCCCTGGGCGACGCCGCCAAGGTGGTCGCCCTGCGCAGCCGTGCGCTGCGGGGCATCGCCGGGCTCGGCGGGATGGTCTCCGTCCCGCTGCCGGTGGAACAGGTGCGGGAGCGGATCGCGGGCCGGCCGGACCGGTTGAGCATCGCGGCGGTCAACGGCCCCGCGGTGACGGTGGTCTCGGGTGACGCGGACGCGTTGCGCGAGCTGGTCGCGGGCTATGAGCGTGAGGAGGTGCGGGCCCGGGTGATCCCGGTGGACTACGCCTCGCACTCGGCGCACGTGGACGCGATCCGGGAGGAGGTGCTCGGGCTGCTGGCCGGCATCGAGCCCCGCTCGACGGGTGTGGCGTTCTACTCGACGGTGACCGGCGGGCCAGTCGACACCGCCGGGCTCGACCCGGAGTACTGGATGCGCAACCTGCGCCGGACGGTGCTGTTCGAGCAGACGGTGAACGCGCTGCTCGCGGACGGCTACGGGGTCTTCGTGGAGTCCAGCGCGCACCCTGTGCTGACCGTGGGCGTGCAGCAGGTGGTGGAGGCCGCCGGGCGGGAGGACCGCACGGTGGTGGCCGGTTCGCTCCGCCGGGGCGAGGGCGGTCTGCTCCGCTTCCTCGCCTCCGCTGCCGAGGTGCACGTGCGCGGCGGTGCGGTGGACTGGTCGGCCGTACTGCCGGCCGCGCCCCGGGTGGACCTGCCGACCTACCCGTTCGAACACGGCAGCTACTGGCTGGTGCCCGGCGCGGGCGCGTCCGGCGTCGGTTCGGCGGGCCTGAGCGGGGCCGAGCACCCGCTGCTGGGCGCAGCCGTGGAGCGGGCGGACGAGGCCGGGCCGCTGTTCACCGGGCGGGTGTCGCTGCGCTCGCACCCCTGGCTGGCCGAGCACGCGGTGCTGGGCACCGTGCTGGTGCCGGGTGCGGCCCTCGTCGACCTGGCGATCCACGCGGGTGACCGGGTGGGCTGCGGCCGGATCGAGGAGCTGACCATCGAGGCGCCGCTGGTGGTGCCGCAGGAGGGCGCGGTCCGCCTCCAGGTGCTGGTGGACGCGGCGGACGCCGACGGCCGCCGCCCGTTCGCGGTGTACTCACGGCCGGACGACGCCCCGGCGGACCGTCCGTGGACCCGGCACGCGGCCGGCGCGCTGCTGCCGACGGACACCGCGCCCGAGGCGAAGGCCGGACCCGGCGGGTCCTGGCCGCCGGAGCGGGCCGTGGAGGTACCGGTGGCGGAGGCCTATCCGCTGCTGGCCGCGACCGGCCTGGAGTACGGGCCGGGCTTCCGGGGCCTGCGGGCGACCTGGCGGCGCGGCGGCGAGCTGTTCGTCGAGGCCGCGCTGCCGGAGTCGGCGGCGCCGGGCGCCTTCGGCCTGCACCCGGTGCTGTTGGACTCGGTGCTGCACGGCCTGGCGCTGAGCGGCTCCGGGGACGCCCCGCGGCTGCCGTTCTCCTGGTCTCAGGTGTCGCTGTTCGCGACCGGCGCCCGGACGGTGCGGGCGCGGATCGCCCCGACCGGGCCGGACACGGTGTCGCTGGAGCTGGTGGACACCGCCGGTGCGCCGGTGGCCTCGGTGGAGGCGCTGACGGTCCGTCCGGTCGCGGCCGACCAGCTGGCGCCCGTCACGACCGACGGCGACGACCTGTTCGCGGTGGACTGGAGCACCCTGCCCGAGCCCGTCGAGCCGCTCGCCGCGCCCGAGGGCTGGGTGCTGCTCGGCGCGGACACCGCCGGGCTGACCGGCGCGCTGCCGCTCGCCTCGGCGGCGGACCTGGACGGGCTGGCCGCGGCCGGCGTCCGGACGGCGTTCCTCTGCGCGTCCGGCGCGCCGGACGTCCGCTCCGGCGCCGTACGGGTGCTGGACACCGTCCGGGCGTGGCTGGCGGACGAGCGCTTCGCCGAGGCGCGCCTGGTGGTGGTCACCCGCCGCGCGGTGGCCGTGCACGCGGGTGAGGACGTGCCGGACCTGCCCGGTGCGGCGGTGTGGGGCCTGGTGCGCTCCGCCCAGACCGAGCACCCGGACCGCTTCGTGCTGCTGGACCTCGACGGGCGGGCCGGCTCGGCCGAGGCGGTGCCGGCCGCGCTGGCCTCGGGCGAGCCGCAGCTGGCGGTGCGCGACGCGGCCGTCCTGGTGCCGCGGCTGGCCCGGGCCGCCGCCGGGCAGGGCCTGACGGCCCCGCTGGACGGCCCCTGGCAGCTGGACGTCACCGCCAAGGGCAGCCTGGACAAGCTGGCGCTGGTGGCCTGCCCCGAGGTGGAGGGGCCGCTGGCGGAGGGTCAGGTCCGACTCGCGGTGCGGGCGGCGGGTCTGAACTTCCGCGACATCCTGATCACCCTGGGCATGGTCCCGGACGACGGCCGCCCGGCCGCCTCCGAGGGCGCCGGCGTGGTGCTGGAGGTCGGCCCGGGGGTCACCGGCTTCGCGCCGGGCGACGAGGTGATGGGCCTGATCGGCAAGATCGGCCCGGTCTCGGTCGCCGACCACCGGCTGCTGGCGCCCAAGCCGCGCGGCTGGGGCTTCGCCGAGGCGGCGGGCGCCCCGGTGGTGTACCTGACGGCCTACTACGGGCTGCGCGACCTGGCGAAGGCCGAGGCCGGGGAGTCGCTGCTGCTGCACGCGGCCACCGGCGGCGTCGGCATGGCCGCGCTCCAACTCGCCCACCA
>NZ_JBSFJV010000231.1:0-3352 GCF_053598235.1 Kitasatospora sp. NPDC001159 | reverse complement strand
TTCCGATCTGCCGGCTGGCCGGCCGCCGTGCACGAGGCCGTACTTCCGCCGGTAACTCACACCACACGAGTTACACCGCTTGGCTGTAACAGACCCGCCCCAGCCGAAACGCGCAGGCTAGTACACCCAGTTCCACGGGCCGGAAACTTCGCCAGTCCAGCTGTCGTACACCTCGACTGCAAGCTGGTGCACGCCGTCGTTGTGGTACAGCTCGGACGTGCTGGAGGTCGACCACCAGCCGTTGGTGGTCGTGCCACCCGTGTTGACGTTGCGCTGCCAGAGGAGGACCTCGCACCCGCCCCCTCCGGTCACGTAGCCGTAGGCCTGGTGGCTGTTCTGCGAGTCGCCGACGACATAGCCGTGGCAGTTCGAGGTGTACGTGTCGCCTCCGATGCCTGAGGCGAACGCGTTCGTCGTCGAGAGCGCCAGACCCCCGACTGACAGCGCGGCGACGATCACCGCCGCGGCCGACCGGCGCTTGAACGTGCTGATCATGTTCCCTCCGATGTGTCCGTTGTGGATGCGAAGTCGGCTGGCCGAAGGTCCCGGCTCCCGACTCGTGACGTGAGACCACTGCTTTCCGGCCTCGGGGCGCAACGTGCTGCAGACCACTGACAGCGGTCGGATTTCCGTGCACGTCTGGGCATTTGCACTCGTCCCTGACCGGCCGGTGGGACGGACGACGGTTGACGCGGTCGGCGTCGTGCTGCCCGTTCCCAACTCAAGGGAACCGGATGACGGGCCCGCCCCTCGAGTGATTCGATCAGGTTCGAAGACTCATGACGCCGGCTGCCCAGGCGGCCGGCAGCTGACCTCGGGGGTGTCGTGCTCTACCTCGACATGGACCGCGCCGTACTCGCGAACACCCGGTTCGCGATCTCGCCGCTCACCACCATGCTTGGCGCGCTCTGGCTCTTACGTGACGACGCGCGGCCGGGCGGCGGGGGTTGGCGGTGCAGGGTCCAGGACGCGGTCCGCGACCGGAACCTGGTTCTGCTGGGCTCGCTGTTCAGCGGTTCGTGGGACTACGTGCCGGACTTCCTGACACCGCAGCCGCAGGCCCCGGAGACCGGGTTACAGGAGGAACTGCACACGGTCGCCACCACGGGTTCCGCCCGGCTGCGCTGGGAACTGCAGACCATGGCCCAGGGGGTCAGCGAGGAGCGCCTGGCGGGCCGGGTGATCCCCGTGATCCTTCGCGATGCCCTGGAAAGGGGCGAGCGGGACTTCGCCGAGCGGATGGCGGCGGAGCTGCACCAGCTGTGGGAGGCGGCCCTCGCCCCGCAGTGGATGGCCCTGCGCACCCGCATGGAGGCGGACATCACCCACCGGGCACAGACGATCGCCCGCCACGGTCTGTCCGGCATGCTGGCCACCCTGCATCCCAGGGTGCTCTGGAACGACGATCAACTGAGCCTGGTCAGCAGCTTCCAAGGCCGGATCCCCGGCAGCACCGGCCTGGTCCTGACTCCCTCGGTGTTCACCACCGACCTCCGCATGGTCATCGACTCGGTACCGGCCCCCGCCACACGGCAGCCCATGTTCGTCTACCCCTCCCGGCCCGGGCCGGACACCAGTCCCAGGCCAACGGTCCACGCCCTGCTTGGGGTGACCCGGGCACGCCTCCTGTCCGACCTGCACACCGCCCGCACCACCGCGGAGTTGAGCGAGCGGCACTTCCTCGCCACCAGCACGGTCTCCTACCACCTCGGCATCCTGCACCGCACCGGACTGATCACCCGCACCCGCACCGGACAACACGTCCTGTACCAGCAGACCCCCCGCGCCACCGACCTGCTCGCCGACCCCCGCTCGGCCGGCTCGTGACCAGCGGGAAACCGCGCGAGAACGCGACGACAGGGCCCCATTGACCCCGGTCGCCCGAACCGCCGCCCATGAGCGACGCCGACCGATCTGTGCGAGGGGAACGGTATGGCACCGGCTGGCGAATCCTGATCGGTTCCGGCGCTGGTGATTTCGGGCTTGCGATCAGTGGATTTCGAGGTTGGCGGTCATCCGTTCGAGCACGCTGACCGCGGTGCGGTACTCCTCGATGGTGATGCCGGTTGTGGACAGCTCGCGGAAGGTGCCCACGCGCTCGTCGACGGCCGTGAGGCGCCGTCGGCCTTCCGGTGTGAGGGTGAGTCGGTCGGGCGCTGGGCGGGTCGCCCAACCGTCCGCGAGGACGGCGTCGATGGCGGCGGCCAGGATGCGGGCGTCGGCGTTGGCCGCGAGGACCGAGAGGACGTCGGGGTCGCTGGCACCGGTGGTGTCGCGGATGATGTTGAGAACCTGCCAGGCGGTGCGGGTGAGGCCGAACTCGGTGAGCAGGCCGTTCATGTACTGCGTGAGGGCTCGGTCGGTGCGGTTGAGCCAGTAGCCGATGGGCTTCATGAAGTTGACCTTCAGTGCGTGAGGAAGGCGGCGGAGTTCTCAGCCGCCCACTGCCGGAAGCTGCGGGCGGGCCGGCCGAGCAGGGTCTCGGTGGTGTCGGCGACGGCGGCGGGACCGGCGGTCGCGGCGGCCCACAGGGCGAGCAGGGAGCCGGCCACCGGAGCCGGCATGAACTGGCTCATCTGCCGCTCGGCCTGCGCGTGGCTGATCGTCTCGACGTGTATGTCGCGACCGAGGACGTCGGCCAGGATGGCGAGTTGCTCGCGGAAGGTGAGTGGCTGTGCGCCGCTCAGCGTGACGGCACGGCCCTTGAGGGGCGCTCCGATTAGAGCCTCGAACGCGATGTCGGCGATGTCCTCCGGGTGTATGGGCGCGATATGCGCGTCCGGGTAGGCGAGTTCGACCGGCAGGTTCCGACCGATCGGGTAGGCCCAGCCGAGGGCGTTGCTGGCGAAGGCGTCTGGGCGCAGGAGGGTGACGCAGGGCAGTCCGGCGGTGGAGAGGGCGCGTTCGACTCGGAGGCTGTGCGAGGCCAGCGGGTCGCTCTCGGCGTCGGCGCCCAGGACCGACGAGGACGAGAGCAGAATGATGTGCTCGACGCTGGCGCTGCGGGCGGTCTCGATGAATGCGTCGATGCCCTCGGGCTCGGGATAGAGGAAGACCTGGCGCACGCCGTCGAGCGCGGCTGGGAAGGTCTCGGGCCGGTTGAGCACCAGCTCGGCGGTCTCGACGCCCGCGGGGACGGTCAGCTTGGCCGGGTTGGTGCTGGCCGCGCGGACCGGCAGCCCGGCGGCGTGCAGGCGATCGATGACAGCGCGGCCGACCTTGCCGCGCGCACCGGTGATGAGGATGGTCATGACGTTCCCCCTAGTACTGCAACCGCACTTGATCATGGTTGACTTGGCGAGTGGTTGATCTTGGGGTGGGGCAGGTCGAGGAGTGGAAGGCGGCGCTGGCG
>NZ_JBSFJV010000230.1:0-3366 GCF_053598235.1 Kitasatospora sp. NPDC001159 | reverse complement strand
AAGCCCTGGGCGTCGATGTTCGAGTAGTGGGCGAACACGTCGGGGCCGCCGCCGTCCTGCTCGATGAAGCCGAAGCCCTTTTCGGCGTTGAACCATTTCACGGTGCCGGTAGCCATGCGCATCTCCTTCAAGGAAAGCTGATCGGGTCCCACTGGTGCGGGCCCGGAGGTGATCGCCTTGGTCCGGAGAGGCGTTGAACAGCATGAACGCCCACGGCATGTCACCGCGGGCGAGAACTTCGGAACCACGACTGCTTGATCAAAACGTTACACCGCAGGGGATCCCGCAGCCAGGGAGCCGGACCGGACACGAAGCGACGCGGCTGTGGCGCCGTACGCGCTTCGGTCGTGTCAGGCCGCCTACGGTCGCGAACACGGGCGGGGCTCCCCTGCTGAACGGATGCGGGGGGCCTCGCACTGGCAGACCCTGGGAGAGGAGCCGACCTCGGAGGAGAGCGATGACCAGTACCAGTGGCTCACGGGCACCGAGCGCCATGGTGCACATGTCGATCTCCGGCGCGCCACCCGTGGCGAATGTGGTCGCCGACACTGTCGGGCAGTCGTTCAGGCTGACCGTCGTCCCTGGTCCTGGCACAGCGAGGGACTATGTCTCACCCGCCGATCAGGTGGTCCGCACCCGCTGGCAGGTGGACGCGTCGGCGCCGGTCGCAGAAGCCACCGCACGGCCGGTTGCCCTCGCAGATGCTGGTGCCGGCCCGGTGAAAGTGGAGCTCAGCGGTCGAGCCGATGCCGTCGTCAAGGTCGAGGCGCTGATCCGCGCGCGTTTCCGCGCTGGACCGCCGACGGGGTTTTCGCAGGCGTTCGAAGTGTGGCCGGGGAGTCCGCCGCACGCCACAGGCCAGCCATGACCGAAGTGGCATGTGCCTGGCGAAGTGTCAGTCCTTGCCGCACCGCACGGGCCGACCGGGCCCGGTCACCTGGTCGCACCGAGCGGCATTCGGCATGACGTTCCGGCCATGACCGCACGAGTGGACGACGCCCACCCGCGCCGGGCCGTGCGAGCCGCCACCCCATTCGGAGCGATGGCCACCGCGGCAGGGTCGTAAGCCGCGGTCGCCGGAGCTGTCGCCGCTGCGAGACGGGGCAAGAGCTGCACGAGCTGGAACGAGACGGACCGTGGAGCCGTCGCCACTGAACAGAACAACCGGGAAGCCCCGAGCCGGGGCTTCCCGGGGTCCGGATGCGCACCGGCCAAGGCGGGCGGACGCTGGATCCATGAGCACCTACGACGACGCCGTGATCGTCATTTGCGGAGAGTTGAGCCCAAGCTGACCTGTCATCCGCGTCAGGGGACAACCCGCTGACGTCCTGGGGCGGCACTCTCATCACGGACAGCGAGGAGCACGCGTTCGAACTCCGACAAACCCGGCAGGGGCTCATTCAGTTTCCCGATGGGCGCGAGGGCTTGTTCAGGGTCACCGATACGGAGACCGGTGAACTGTGGCTTGGTGTCCAGGGCTACGGCTCTACGCCGTTCTAACGATGAAGTCGCACACCGCACCGCCGTCTACCGGGCCCGTCGGCTGCTCCGTCGTCCCTCGTCACTGATCGCGCCCCGCAGCAGTGCCGTGCGGGCAGACGGAAACCTGCAAGGTGGGCTCCCTTCGCCGGCATTGTCCGGATCAGGTGATGGAGGTCGCCTTCCGGTCTCACAGACCTTCCAGCCTCTCAGCCCGACCGTCGACAAACGCCCCGCGCGGAGCCTCCGCCCATCACCCGGGACCATCCGGTCGAACTCCCTCGCTCGCCCTGCAGGCCAATTCCCATGGTACTCTCGCCCCCGCCCGGCACCAGGGCCGAACGGCCCCATCGCTGCCCGGTTGACCAGGCCGGCTGACCAAGCCGAGTAGCACCTCGGTGAATCCGCCGTGCCCCCCTGATTGCTCACCGCCGGGAGCGCCATGCCCTTGGCTGCGTCCAGCAGCGCGGCGGCCGCGTCATGCCGACGGGGCTTCGCGCGCAACCACGCGGATCCTCTCCAGCTTCGTGCAGCCGATCGTCTTTCTGTCCGTCCTCGGCTACGGCATGTCCTCGCTGATCGGCACGCCCCGCGGCTTCGACCGCGGCGTGCTGGTGATCGTACGGCGGCCGCCTGTCTCACCGTCCTCCAGCAGCGGCTGCCCTCCCCGTGGCGCGGACTCGTCCCGCAGCGCGGCGATGTCCGCGCGACCGGGTAGCCGGTAGACCTGCTCGGCGCCGGGCACGCTCACCTTCGCCGCGGACAGCCTCATCGCCGGTCGGCCGTCGTAGGCGACCATCTTGTACGCCGAGTCCAGGTACGGGGCGTCCGCCGACACCCCGACCAGGGCGCCCACCGCGAACACGTCGTCGGCCAGCACGATCCGCCCCTCCGGCACCACCCGCACCCCGCCAGGAGCTCGAGCCCCAACAGCAGCGCCAAGTCATCGCAGGGGCGGTGTAGCGCAGCGGCGAACACCACCACATCCTCCTGCTCCAGATAGTCCAGTACCGGCT
Source organism: Kitasatospora sp. NPDC001159 (assembly GCF_053598235.1). Taxonomy (NCBI): domain Bacteria; kingdom Bacillati; phylum Actinomycetota; class Actinomycetes; order Kitasatosporales; family Streptomycetaceae; genus Kitasatospora; species Kitasatospora sp. NPDC001159. The sequence continues at coordinate 871 of NZ_JBSFJV010000230.1, read as the reverse complement.
CCAGGCCCGCCGCGACCAGGAAGCCCCGCCCCGGGGCAGCCGGCGGACGAAGAGACCGAAGGTCGCGGGAGCCGTCATGCGCTCCACCGGCCTCCCACTTCACCGGGCCGGGACAACCGGCCGCACCACCCCCGGGCCCGGGGCGATCCAGCCCCTGCCGCAGCGTCGGCCGAGGACCGGGCCACGCCGCATGCCTCACGTGCGGCTGACGGCGCAGACCGCCGCGAAGCCGCAGGTCAGCGTCATGCTCGGCCACGCGGACTGCGCAGCAGGTCGACCGCACCCGCCACTTCGCGCGCCCCAGCACGTGTGGCCCGGTCGGGAACCTCTACCACGCGCGCCGGCCTGAGCAATTGCCGCTGTACGCTGCCCTCGTGAGCCTGATGCACTCCCCCGTCGACTGCGCCTGGTGCGGCGCTGGGTCAGTCGAGCAAGGCAGAGTCTGAGGCCTTGCTGGCGGCCACTGACGTGCGACCAGCGGACGATCCGGTGGCCGTGATCAGCTGGATCGACTTGTCCGACCCCTGACTGATCAGATGCAAGTGACTTCTCCAGCGCGGACACCACGTCCGCGCCCCCGCCGGCGTTCCCGCCGGCGGTGCAGCTCCGCCCAGACGTAGGTGTCCGGATGCAGCCCGCCACCGCTCATGCGGTGCCAGTACGCCACATCGGCCGCCATCAGGCGGGGCACCTTGCCGGGGCAGATCCGGTCCAGGACCTCCACCCGACCCAGCTCGGTCAGCAGCGCCAACCAGTGCGCCCGCGCTGTGTTCCATGCCTGCGCGGCCTGGTTCCACGTCGACGAGTCGTTGCCCCGGCGCACGATCATGGTGTCGCGCTCCAGAGGGCAGCGCTCCCAGGCATCCTCCAG